>NZ_JBFUHH010000003.1:0-109636 GCF_056402495.1 Microvirga sp. P4_A5
CCTCACTTCCGCGCGAGAATGAGTTCTCATCGACTCGCCCCTGGAACGTCTTAGGCGCATCCGAGTTCGCTTAGGATTAGATGGAGTTTCCCATGCGCAAGTTGATGATGGCCGTTGCTGCGACCGCGGTTCTGGCCTCCGCGGCACTTTTTGCCGATGCAAGGCCTGCCGTCGCGCAGGCGGTTTCCCAGGATGCCCTCAAGACTGCTTTTGAGACCGGACAGCTCCAGGTGAGTTATGTGCAACGGCGCGGTGGCGGTCGTGGGGGGGTTGCTTATCGTGGTGGCGGAGGTCGTGGGGCCGTCGCTTATCGTGGAGCCGGCGGTCGCGGCGCTGTGGCCTATCGCGGCGCGGGCGGTCGCGGTGCCGTCGCCTATCGCGGAGGTTATCGCGGGCCCGTTTACGGTGGGCGACCCTATTATCGCGGCGGCTATTACGGCCGTCCGTATTACGGAGGCTACAATTACGGCTACGGTGGCGCGGCCCTTGGCCTCGCGACCGGAGCGATCGTCGGCGGTGCGATTGCGGCGCAGCAGCCGGTCTATGCGGCTCCCGGCGGCGGCTCGGCGGCCTATTGTGCCCAGCGGTATAAATCCTACGATTACCGCAGCGGCACCTATCTGGGCTATGACGGCCTCAGGCATCCCTGCCCTTAAAGGCGCAATCGGTTGAACGAAAAACGGGCCCACACGGGCCCGTTTTTTTGTATGTGCGCCGAGGAGTTACTTCGCGGCGATGACGGCGATCTCGACCTTGAATTGCGGCGCTGCGAGCTTCGCCTCCACGGTGGCGCGCGCCGGCGTGCTGCCCTGCACCACCCAGGCATCCCACACCGCGTTCATCTCCGCGAAGGTCGCCATGTCGGTGATCCAGATATTGACCATCAGCAGCTTGGTCTTGTCGGTACCGGCCTCGGCCAGCAGCGAATCGATGATCGACAGGATGTCCTTGGTCTGCTCGGTGACGCTCTGGCCGGCCGCATTCTGCGCCACCTGTCCCGCCAGATAGACGGTGTTGCCATGGACGACGGCGCCGCTCATGCGCGGGCCGGGCTTGATGCGTTGGATGGTCATGGGAATCCTCGGGTGGTGACGGAAAAGGTTCGCTCGCTTTGTCGCGGGCGAGTGCGCCGAGGTCAAGGCTCCGCGACCTAATACAGCGTCTTGCTCACCCGCTCCGGCAGCGTCTTGTCGTATTCCGCGCCGCCGACCCGGTTGCCGCTCATCGCCGCCAGCATGTCGCCCGCGCTCGGAAGCGACGCGCGCGCAACCTGCGAATCGGCGTTCCACAGACCCGAGCGCACGATGGCGCGCGAGCATTGGAAGAACACCGATTCGACGCCGATCACCAGGACGGTCCTCGGTGCGCGGCCGTCGACGGCGAAACGCGCCAGAAGATCCGGCGCGGTCGAGATCGCCGCGCGGCCATTGACCCGCAAGCTCTCGCCGATGCCCGGAATGAGGAACAGCAGCGCGGCGCGGGGATCGTGGACGATATTGCGCAGCGAATCGATGCGGTTGTTGCCGCGCCTGTCAGGCAAGAGCAGGGTCTTTTCGTCCGCGACCGTCACGAAGCCGGGACCGTCGCCGCGCGGGGAGCAATCCAATCCGTCCGGCCCGTTCGTCGCCAGCGCTGCGAAGGGCGCCGCCTCGATGAAGGCGCGATAGACCGGCACGACCCGGTCGGCCTCCTTGACCAGCGAGGCCTCCACGGGATCGTCATAGAGCGCTTCGAGATCGGCAAGGCGGGTGATGGTCGGAGGATGCCGCAAGGTGACTTCTCGGGGGGTGGGACGGAACGACAATCCGTTTCTAGCGGCTCGACGGCTGTTTGGCGACACGCGCCGCTACGCGTTCCCGATCAGCACGCCCGCGGCGAAGACCAGCGAGCCGCCGAGCACGACCTGGAAGGCGGCGCGCCAGAACGGCGTGTCCATGTAGCGGTTCTGGATGAAGGCGATGGCCCAGAGTTCGACGAACACCACGCAGATGGCGAGCGTGGTGGCGGTCCAGAAATGCGGGATCAGGTAGGGGAGCGCGTGGCCCAGCCCGCCCACGGCCGTCATGACGCCCGATGCGATGCCGCGTTTCACCGGCGAGCCGCGCCCGGATAATTTGCCGTCGTCATGGGCGGCCTCGGTGAACCCCATGGAGATGCCGGCGCCGATCGAGGCGGAGAGGCCGACGAGAAACGTCTGCCAGGTGTCCTGCGTGGCGAAGGCGGCGGCGAAAATCGGCGCCAGGGTCGAGACCGACCCGTCCATCAGGCCGGCGAGACCGGGCTGGATATAGGTGAGGATGCGCTGTCGACGTTCGGTCTGGCGCTCGTCCTCCTGCACGGCTTGCGGCGTGTGGGCGAGGCCGAGTTCGCGGGCGAGGACCTGGTGCCCCTGCTCGGCCGCCGCGAGATCCCCCAGCAATCGTCGCGTCGATGCGTCCGTGGTGCGTTTGGCCGCCTCCACATAGAAGAGATGCGCCTGCGCCTCCATGTCCTCGGCCGCGGCGCGCACCTTGTCGATGCCGAGCGGCCGCACCAGCCAATCGGGTTTTCGCTCGTAATAGCCCCGCACATGCTCGCGCCGGATCAGCGGAATGGTGTCGCCGAACCGCCGGCGATGCGCCTCGATCAGCGCCCCCCGATGCCGGTCCTCCTCGTCGGCCATGTCGTCAAAGACTTTTGCCGATTGCGGATAGCCATCCCGCAAGCCGTCCGCATAAGCCCGGTAAATCCGCCCGTCATCCTCCTCGGACGAGATGGCGAGCGCCAGGATCTCCTGCTCGGAGAGGGAATCGAAGGGGCGGCGGGAGAGGCCGAAGACGCGGGTAAGCATGGCGAGCCTATTGACTTATTCTAACAATAACTTGGGGTTATCGTCGGTGACCGGCGCGCATGGCCGACTGCCTCTCTTCTTGTACCCGGCCGACCGTCGGATAACATGACGACGCGGATGCGGCGATCATGACAGTCCCAGCACCGAAACCAGATTATGAGGCAGCGTGTCTGGCTTTGGAAGGCGCAAGGATTTGCAGTCCTCTGCCCAACCGTGCTTGACGGTGAGCTAACCACCGGAAAACGGAGAGCAGCACCCATTTGGGTAAAGTCCCCTACACATGGAAAATCTGCAAGGAGAACTGCTTTCCAGTTCCAAGGGTGATGAGCTTTTGCGAGAGAAAGCTAAAGCCTGACTCCTCCGCCACCTTGCGGAAATCATCCGGCGGCACCAACCGCATGATCGAGGTAAGCTCCTTCAATGTCACAAATGGAGACGGTGACACGCTCGCCATTCCTTCCTTCGGTAACTGCAAGAGAACGGCTAGCATTCCGCTTGGCAAGCAAATGTCCCGCAGGTTCTTCAGAGCCCTGGCAATGTCCACATACTCAAAAACCAAAGCTGCGTAGACCAAATGGACGGGCTCGATTTCTGGCATGTCTCCCTGGATGTCGGCGCAATAGAGCTCGAGGCCGGGCATGTGACCTGCGTAGCGCGCCTCGGCATCGGCGATGAATGTCGGGTTTATATGCAAGGCCGACAAGACGCCTGACTCCTGCGTTGGCAGATTCTACAAAACCATTACCCCCAGAACAGCCGATGATTGCTGCCGACTTGGGAGCATGGACCGTCAGTATCTCTAGGAACTCATGAGCGAGCATCTTGGCCTGCCCGACGTCAGGCAGCGCCATGTGGCCWTCGTAGTCTTCCAGAGGGATTTTCAGCCACGGGTTGTTCATTGTGTCACCAGTTCAGGCAGGTTCGGCAGGAAGGCCCGAAAGGATTCCAACTTGTGACTTCCAGATTCCCAGTCTGGCAGTCTGACTCCCAAGGATTTCCAGTCCTGTGCAAAGAAGGAAACGCAAAGACTCGAAATCTCGGGCCCGGAGCGACGCTCATCTTTTGCGAAGATCAATCAAGATCGTAGCATAAGAAAAAAGGCGCGACCGAAGCCGCGCCTTTTCAAGATCGTTTGAGATCGGGAATTCTTACTCCCCAGCAGCCCGTGACTTCTCAGCCTCGCGCTCGGCTTTCAGCTTCTCGGTGATGTCTTCGCCGCTCTCCTGGTCGACGACCTTCATCGAGAGGCGGACCTTGCCGCGTTCGTCCATGCCGAGGAATTTGACCTTGACCTTGTCGCCTTCCTTGACCACGTCCGTGACTTTGTTGACGCGGTTCTTGGCGAGTTCGGAGATGTGGACGAGGCCGTCGCGCGAACCGAAGAAGTTCACGAACGCGCCGAATTCCATCACCTTGACGACCGTGCCCTCGTAGATCGTGTTGAGCTCGGGCTCGGCCACGATCGAGCGGATCCAGTTATAGGCGGCCTTGATGGACTTGCCGTCGGCCGACGCGATCTTGATGAGGCCGTCGTCGTTGATGTCGATTTTGGCGCCGGTCTTCTCCACGATCTCGCGGATGACCTTGCCGCCCGAACCGATGACTTCGCGGATCTTGTCGGTGGGGATCTGCATCGTCTCGATGCGCGGCGCATGCTCGCCGAGTTCGGAGCGCGGCGCGGTGAGCGCGTTGTTCATCTCGGTGAGGATGTGGTTGCGGCCTTCCTTCGCCTGATCGAGCGCGACGCGCATGATCTCTTCGGTGATGCCCGCGATCTTGATGTCCATCTGGAGCGACGTGATGCCGCCCTCGGTGCCCGCCACCTTGAAGTCCATGTCGCCGAGGTGATCCTCGTCGCCGAGGATGTCGGACAGGACCGCGTAGCGCTCACCCTCGAGGATGAGGCCCATGGCGATGCCCGCCACCGGACGGCGCAAGGGGACGCCCGCGTCCATCAGCGCCAGCGAGGCGCCGCAGACGGTGGCCATGGAGGACGAGCCGTTCGACTCGGTGATCTCCGACACCACGCGCAGGGTGTAGGGGAACTCGTGGGCCGGCGGCAGCATCGGGCGAATTGCGCGCCAGGCGAGCTTGCCGTGGCCGATTTCGCGGCGGCCGGGCGAACCCATGCGGCCGGTCTCACCCACCGAATAGGGCGGGAAGTTGTAGTGCAGCAGGAAGGTTTCCTTGCGGGTGCCTTCGAGCTGGTCGATGTATTGCTCGTCCTCGCCGGTGCCGAGCGTGGTGACGACCAGCGCCTGCGTCTCGCCGCGGGTGAACAGCGCCGAGCCGTGGGTGCGCGGCAGGATGCCGACTTCCGACACGATCTGGCGAACGGTCGACAGATCGCGGCCGTCGATGCGCTTCGAGGTGTCGAGGATATTCCAGCGCACGACCTTGGCCTGCGCGTCCTTGAAGACGGCCTTGACCTTCTCGGGGTTGAACTTCGCTTCGCCCTCTGCCGGGCAGAGCGCTTCCATCACCTTCGACTTGACGGCGTCGACGGCGGTGTAGCGGTCCTGCTTCTTGGTGATCTTGTAGGCTTCGCGCAGGTCGTTGCCGGCGATTTCGAGAACGGCCGCCTCGATTTCCGCCGTGTCGGCCGGCTGGTAGTCGCGCGGCTCCTTGGCGGCCTTCTCGGCCAGGCGCACGATGGCGTCGATGACCGGCTGGAAATGCTTGTGGCCGAACATCACGGCGCCGAGCATTACGTCCTCGGCGAGTTCCTTGGCTTCCGACTCGACCATCAGGACGGCGTCGGCGGTGCCGGCGACCACGAGGTCGAGGGTCGATTCCTCGAGTTCCTGCAGCGGCGGGTTGAGCTTGTACTGGCCGCCGATGAAGGCGACGCGGGCGGCACCCACGGGACCCATGAAGGGCACGCCCGAGAGGGTGAGAGCGGCGGAAGCCGCCACCATGGCGACGATGTCCGGATCGTTTTCGAGGTCATGCGACAGGACCGTCACGACGACCTGCGTCTCGTTGCGGTAGCCACCGGCGAAAAGCGGGCGGATGGGGCGGTCGATGAGGCGGGAAACCAGGGTTTCCTTCTCGGTCGGGCGGCCTTCGCGCTTGAAATAGCCGCCGGGGATGCGGCCGGCCGCGTAGGTGCGCTCCTGGTAGTTCACCGTGAGCGGAAAGAAATCGATGCCGGCCTTGGGCTCCTTTGCCGACACGACGGTGGCGAGGACCGAGGTCTCGCCGTAGGTGGCGACGACGGCGCCGTCAGCCTGGCGGGCGATCTTGCCCGTTTCGAGCACGAGCTTGCGCCCGGCCCACATCAGTTCTTCGCGTTGAATATCGAACATTCGGTTGTCTTTCATGACGTGGCGGGGGCGATGCCATGAGCAAGACGGCCAGAGGCTCCGGGACCCGATCCGGGTCTCTCAGAAGCCACTGGCGATCCTGCCATGGTCATCGCGTCGTCCGCCTCTTCGTACAGGCGCGGGGACCTCGTCCCACGAGCGCCAGGAGTCGACATCGACCCCTTTTGTCGTTGCGCATGACCTAAACGGCGAACCGGTTTCCACTTCGCCGGATCATGCGCGAGAGGCCGTCCGGAGCCGGGCTCCGGACGGAAGTGTCGTCGAGCTTCAGCGGCGGATGCCGAGACGCTCAATCAGGCTGCGATAGCGGGCCTCGTCGCCCTTCTTGACGTAGTCGAGAAGCGAGCGGCGCTGCGACACCATCTTCAGCAGGCCGCGGCGGGAATGGTTATCCTTCGCGTGGCTCTTGAAGTGGCCGGTGAGGTTGTTGATCCGCTCGGTCAGAATGGCGACCTGCACCTCGGGGGAGCCGGTATCGCCTGCCTTTTGAGCGTATTCCTTGATAAGCGCGGTCTTGCGCTCAGCCGTAATCGACATCGTGTATCCTTTCGGTCTGGACGTTGAAAATGACCCGTTTCGTTGGAAATCAGGTCGATATCGCCTGGAATGGCCGGGCCGGGATGTCGTCCAGCGCGGTCATTGTCTCAAGCGCGTCCCGGAGGCACAGCCCGCGGGAAGTGGCGGCACCATACACGAAAAGCCGTGAAGTGCGAGTGAAATCAGAGGGGTTCGCGATCGGAGGCACGCCGCACTCTCTTCCACCTCGTGGCGAGGAGCTGGAGGTGGGGGCGAGATCGACCGTCGATACGGCATGCGGCCCGGAAGAGACACAAGGGAACTCAAGCTCCCAGATTGAAAACCCGGTGAGGCACCAATTCGCCCTTCTCGACGTCGCCGACCGCCACCAGCACGCCGTTGCAGGTGGCGTAGATCTTGCCGGAAATCGGAGCGTCGCGGCCGCGCAGGATGATGGACTGGCCGCGCATCAGGCGGCCGGCCATGTCGCGGCTGACGGCGATGGAGGGAATGTCGTGGAGGGCCGATTCCACAGGCCGCAAGGCGGCCGGATCGGTGGCGAGATCGTCGACCACCACCGCGTCCGCCTCCGTGAAGGGGCCGACCCGTGTGCGCCGCAGAGCCGCGATATGGCCGAGGCAGCCGAGCGCCCGGCCGAGATCGCGGGCGATGGCGCGCACATAGGTGCCCTTGCCGCAATCGGCCTCGAGCACCGACCGGTTGCCCTCGTGGTGCACGAGAGCGAGGCGGTCGATCTCCACCGTGCGGGGCTGCAACTCCACCACCTCGCCGTCGCGCGCGAGATCGTAGGCGCGCTCGCCCTGGATCTTGATGGCGGAGAAGCGCGGCGGCACCTGCTGCACCTGCCCGATGAAGCGCGGCAACAGCGCCTCGATGGCGGAGGGTTCGGGGATCAGGTCGGTCTGTCCCACCACCTCGCCCTCGGCGTCGTCGGTATTGGTCTCCTCACCCCACGCCACCGTGAAGACGTAGGATTTGCGACCGTCCATGATGAACGGCACGGTCTTGGTCGCCTCCCCGAGTGCGATCGGCAGGATGCCGGAGGCAAGCGGATCGAGGGTGCCCGCATGGCCGGCTTTCTTGGCCGAGAGCCCGCGCTTCACCACCGCGACCGCGTGAGTGGAAGTCATGCCCACGCCCTTGTCGAGGATGATCCAGCCGTTCACGTCGCGCTTCTTGGGGCGGTCCGCGTGAGGACGGCGCTGCGGCGGCTGAGGGTTTGCGGGTGCGTCGATCATGAGGGGTCTCTGGGTCTGGGGCCGGTGGCCGAATCGATCCGGCTGCGGAGAAAATCGGTCAGCGCGGTGGCCATTTCGGCCCGGGGAAAGGCCGCCCGGGGGAGGGCCAGGACGGGGGCGTGGCGGTGGAAGACGATGATGTGGTGCGGGGTCTCGGCGACCTGCCGCAGGCCGTCGAGATTCATGCGCAGCAAGGTGTGTTGGTCCTCGATCGACAGGGAATGCCCGTCGCCCGTCAGCCGGTAGGGATCGCGCCGCGCCACGACGTCCCGGGCAAGACGGGTTTTCCATTGGTGCTCGACCGCGAACCGGAACGCCGCGATGCCCACCACTCCGCCGGCCAAAGCGGTGCCTGCAAGCACCACATTGTCCTCGGCGGTTCCCATCCACCACAGGAAGAGGGCGGTCAATCCTGCGAAAACTGCGCCGGATCCGAGGCGCGCCAGAACCGTCAGCAGGGATTCATACAGCCGATAGGGATTCGCCCGCGAAGCGACGCGCAGATCGGCACTCGTGGGCGTCACCATGAGGTCGACGATGCCCCGTCGTGCCGCCGCGACGGCGTCGGACATTTCCGCGAGGGCTTCGCTCACGGAGATTACTCCTCCGCGTCGTGATCGTCGTCGGATTCGGGGCGGGCGGTGTCGCGCGCCACTTTCTCGGTGCGGAGCAACGCCGTGATCCGGTCCGCCTCGTCGAAGGTCTCGTCGCGATGGAAGCGCAGGTCGGGAGCGAATTTCAGCGCGACCCGGCGCGCCACTTCCTTGCGGAGCATCACCTTGTTCTTCTCCAGCGCCTTGATCACCGCATCCTCGTCGCGGCCGCCGAGCGGCATGACGTAGGCGGTGGCGAGCTTGAGGTCGGGCGACATGCGCACTTCCGGAATGGTGATGACGTGTTTGCCGAGCACCGGATCCTGCACATCGCCGCGCGACAGCACTTCGGCGAGGGCGTGACGAACGAGTTCGGCGACGCGCTGCTGGCGCTGGGTCGGTCCGGCGTTCTGGTCGAAACGTTTGGCCATTGTTCTAAACCTCCGGGATTGGACCGGACCATTGACCGTCTGCTCTCGCCGGAGACCTCCGGTGAAAAAGCGTCGGCCGCGCATCGATCATGCGCCTTAAAAAAGCAGGGTCACCGGGACAGGTCCCGGTGACGATGAATTTTGACGGATCGGGTGAGGCGCTTCTTAGAGCGAGCGCTTCACTTCCTCGACGCGGTAGCACTCGATCTGGTCGCCGGCGCGCATGTCCTGGTAGTTCTCGAAGGACATACCGCATTCCTGGCCGGCCGTGACTTCCTTGGCATCGTCCTTGAAGCGCTTGAGCTGGCTCAGGCGGCCTTCGTGGATGACCACGTTGTCGCGGATGAGACGCACATGGGCGCCGCGCTGGACCACGCCGTCGAGGACGCGGCAACCGGCGATCTTGCCGACCTTCGACACGTTGAACACCTCGAGGATCTGCGCCTCGCCGAGCCGCTCCTCGCGGAGCGTCGGTGCGAGCAGGCCCGACATGGCCTTTTTCACATCGTCCACGAGATCGTAGATGATGTTGTAGTAACGGATCTCGACACCAGCCCGTTCGGCGGCCTCGCGCGCTTCCTTGTGGGCGCGCACGTTGAAGCCGAGGACGATGGCGCCGGAGGCTTCCGCCAGCGTGATGTCCGATTCCGAGATGCCGCCGACGCCCGATTGCAGGATGCGGGCGCTGACCTCGTCGGTGCCGAGCTTTTCGAGCGAGCTGACGATGGCCTCGGCCGAACCCTGCACGTCGGCGCGAACCACGAGCGGGAATTCCTTGCGGCCGGCTCCGGCCTTGAGGTCCTGCATCATGTCCACGAGCGTGCGGCTGCCGGCGCCGGTGCGGGCGGCCTGACGCTCGCGCTTCTGCCGGGTGCGGTATTCGGTGACTTCGCGAGCGCGGGCTTCCGACTCGACGACCGCGACGCGATCGCCGGCTTCCGGCGTGCCGTTGAAGCCCAGAACCTCGACCGGGACCGAGGGCGCGGCTTCCTTGACGTTGGCGCCGGTGTCGTTGATGAGGGCGCGAACGCGACCCCATTCGGCGCCCGCCACGACGATGTCGCCGGTGCGAAGCGTGCCGCGCTCGACCAGAACCGTTGCCACGGGACCGCGACCGCGATCGAGCTTCGCCTCGATGACCGTGCCTTCCGCCGAGCGATCGGGGTTGGCCTTGAGATCGAGGATTTCGGCCTGGAGCTGCAGACCTTCGAGGAGGGTCTCGAGACCGTCGCGGGTCTTGGCCGAAACCTCGAATTCAAGGGTGTCGCCACCCATCGATTCCACCACGATGGAATGCTGCAGCAATTCGGTGCGCACCCGTTGCGGGTTCGCGTCCGGCTTGTCCATCTTGTTGATGGCGATGATCAGCGGCACGTTGGCGGCCTTCGCATGCGCGATGGCTTCCACGGTCTGCGGCATGACGCCGTCATCGGCCGCAACAACCAGCACGACGATGTCCGTCACCTTGGCGCCGCGGGCGCGCATGGAGGTGAAGGCCGCGTGGCCGGGCGTGTCGATGAAGGTGATCTTGCCGCCGAGCGGCGAGGTCACCTGATAGGCGCCGATATGCTGCGTGATGCCGCCGGCTTCGCCCGACACCACGTTGGTCTTGCGGATGGCGTCGAGGAGCGAGGTCTTGCCGTGGTCGACGTGGCCCATGATGGTCACGACGGGAGGACGCGGCTGCAGGTTGTCGTCGATTTCGCCGGTGTGGAACAGACCTTCTTCTACGTCGGATTCGGCAACGCGCTTGACCGTGTGTCCAAGCTCTTCGGCGATGAGCTGGGCCGAGTCGGAATCGATCACATCCGTGATCTTGTGCATCTGACCCTGCTTCATCAGCATCTTGATCACGTCCACGGCTCGCTCCGACATGCGGTTGGCGAGTTCCTGGATGGTGATGGTCTCGGGAATGATCACCTCACGGGCGATCTTTTCCTTCTGCTCGACCTGGCGATGGCCGGTGAGGCGCTGGTTGCGGCGACGGAACGACGCGACGGAGCGCGTGCGCTCGTCCTCGCCCGAAGTCGCGGCCGTCACGGTCAGGCGGCCGCGACGCTTTTCCTCGCCTGGAGCGGCCTTGGGAGCCTTGAGAACGGTGGCGGGTTTCGCCGCGACGCCAGGACGGCGGATAACGCGGGCGCCATCCTCGTCCTCGATGGTGGCGGGGCGTGCGGCCACCGGCGCTGCCGAACGGGTGTTCGGCTTCGCGGTGGTCGGATCGGGCGCAACGACCGGAGCCGGACGCGCCATGTGATTGAGGCTCTGCGGACGGCCGCCGACGGTGCCGCCGCCGGAGCGCGGACCCGCATAGCCGCTGCGCGGACCGGCGCCCGCACCTGCGGGACGGGGACCACGATCGCCGGACGGACGTTCGCCGCCGCCCGGACGGGCAACCTGCGAGGGGCCGCGATTGGCGGGAGCCGAAGTGGTGGCCTGACGGGGCGCGGAAACCGGCACGGCCTCTTCGCCAAGGCGGCGGCGGGCCTGATCCTCGGCGACGCGCTTGCGCTCGTCCTCGTGGCGGCGACGGTCGTCGTCCTCGCGCTTGCGGGCCTCGGCGGCTTCGCGCTCCTGCGCTTCGGCCGCATCGCGCTCGGCGCGGCGACGGGCTTCCTCTTCCTGGGAAGAACGATCCACCTCCTCGCGGCGGCGGGCATCGGCCAATGCGTTGGCGCGGGCATCCCGTTCGGAATCGGACAAGGTCCGCAGCACCACGCCGGAGCGGGGCGCGCTGGATGCCGGTCCGCCACGTCCGGCGCGACCCTGAGGTGCGACCTTGGGCGCAGCCGGAGCCGGAGCCGCGGCCTGTGGCGGCGCAGCCTTCTGCTCGACAGCTCCGCCGGGAGYGACGGGACGACGCTTGACCGTCTCGACCACCACCGCCTTCGAGCGGCCATGGGAGAAGCTTTGGCGCACCACGCCTTGTTCGACGGGGCGCTTCAGAGACAGCGTCTTGGGCGACACGTGGAGAGTCTTGTCGCCCGGATTTTTCGTATCATTCATTCCGCTCAGATCCTGCGGGTTGCGTAATCGTGGGTTCGCCGGTCTCGGTCTCGAGGCCAGTCGGTTCGGCTTCGATGCCGCAATAAGTACGGTAACGATGCCAGCGGTTGAGAAAGCCATCGCTTCCAGCGCCCGCGACAAGCGCAGCATGTATCACATTTGCCCGGCCTAATGCCAAACCCAATTCGTCATTCGACAAAACTTGGATCACCGGAAAGCCAGATATGGCCCCGCCGAGGCGTTTACGCAACTGGTTCGCGAGTTTTCTTCGCCCATCTTCCGCCGCCTCCGTGGCATGAATAAGGGCAATGACGGGCTTTTCGGCGATGGCCGAGTCGAGTTTGGCAAAACCCGTGAGGACGGTGCCGGCCTTGTTGGCGAGCGACAGCCCCTGGCGGAGGTCCTCCCGCAGCGACGCCGCGATGTCGTCCGCGAGAGTCGGGCTCACCGTCACCTCGGCCTTGAAGGCGCGGGCGAAGAGGCGGCGCTTGACCGCCTCCTGCACCAGGTCGCGGCGCGCGGTCACCCACACGCCCCGGCCGGGCAATTTGTGTTTCAGGTCGGCATAGACGGCGTTGTCGGGTCCGAGGACGAAACGGATCAGGCCCGCGGCGGGCAAGGCCGCGCGGGTAACGATGCAGGTCCGCTCCGGTTCGTGCCGCGCCAAATCCATTGTCCTCGCGTTGCCATGACCGGTCAGGAAGCAGCGGCTTCGGACGGGGCCTCGTCGGCCTCCTCCTCGCCCGCGACCGGCGCCTCGACCCAGCCCGCCTTGACGCGCGCATCCATCACCATGGCCTCGGCCTCGGTCCGCGACAGCTCGAACCCGTCGAGATAGCCGCTGTAGCGGACGGCCTCGGCACCGCGGCCTTCGGTCCAGCCGACGAGATCGTCGGTGGCGCAGCCCGCGAGATCCTCCAGGGTCTTTACGTTGTTCTCGCCCAACGCCACCATCATGGCGGTGGTCATGCCCTCGATGTCCTTGAGTTCGTCGGCGACGCCCAGTTCCTGGCGGCGTGCCTCGTTCTCGGATTCGATGCGCGCGATATAATCCTGCGCGCGCGCCTGGATCTCGGCCGCCGTGTCCTCGTCGAAGCCCTCGATGGACGAGACTTCGCCCGCATCCACATAGGCGAGCTCCTCGACCGTACGGAAGCCTTCGGAGGCCAGGAGCTGGCCCACGACCTCGTCCACGTCGAGCGCGTTCATGAACAGCTCGGTGCGCTCGGCGAATTCCTTCTGGCGGCGCTCGGATTCCTCGGCCTCGGTGAGGATGTCGATGTCCCAGCCGGTGAGCTGGGAGGCGAGGCGCACGTTCTGGCCGCGCCGGCCGATGGCGAGCGACAGCTGGTCGTCGGGCACCACCACCTCGATGCGGTCGGCATCCTCGTCGAGCACCACCTTGACGACTTCCGCCGGCTGCAGCGCATTGACGATGAACGTCGCCTGGTCCTGCGACCACGGGATGATGTCGATCTTTTCGCCCTGCAATTCACCGACGACCGCCTGCACGCGCGAACCGCGCATGCCGACGCAGGCGCCCACGGGATCGATCGAGGAATCGCGGGAGATCACGGCGATCTTGGCGCGCGATCCGGGGTCGCGCGCGACCGCCTGGATGGTGACGATGCCGTCATAGATCTCCGGCACTTCCTGCGCGAACAGCTTCGCCATGAATTGCGGATGCGTGCGCGACAAAAAGACCTGCGGGCCACGCGCTTCGCGGCGCACGTCGAACAGATAGGCGCGGATCCGGTCGCCCGGGCGGAAGGTTTCGCGCGGGATCATCTCGTCGCGGCGAACGATAGCCTCGCCACGGCCGAGATCGGCGATCACGTTGCCGTATTCGACGCGCTTGACGACGCCGTTGACCACTTCGCCGATGCGGTCCTTGTATTCCTGGTACTGCCGGTCACGCTCGGCGTCGCGCACCTTCTGGACGATCACCTGCTTGGCCGATTGCGCCGCGATGCGGCCGAAATCGAAGGGCGGCAGGGTTTCGGAAATCGCATCGCCCTCTTGGGCTGCCGGGTTGCGCTTGCGCGCTTCCGACAGGGCGATCTCGCGGGAATCGTTTTCGAGCGCCGCGTCGTCGACCACCAGAAGGTGGCGGGAGAGCCGGAGTTCGCCGGTCTTGCCGTTGATCTCCGCATGGATGTCGGTCTCGGCGCCGTAACGCGAGCGTGCCGCCTTGGCGATGGCGTCGGCCATAGCGTCGAGCACGATCTGTTTGTCGATCACCTTCTCGCGGGCGACCGCGTCGGCGATCTGCAGAAGTTCAAGCCTGTTGGCGCTGACAGCCATGGAAGTTACTCCTTCGTCGATGGGTCGTCGTCGCGGCCGCGCGATTTCGGCGCAGACTCGACGCTTGTGTCGTTTGTATCTTGGGTGTCGCCGTCGTCACCGTCGTCATCCTGCGGGGCGGAGCCGCGGCGCAACGATTCACGAATCAGGTCGTCGGTGAGGACCAGATGGGCGGTGGCGAGATCGGTGAGCGGCAGTCGGGCGATCGGCTCGAGGCCTTCCTTGACGTCCGGCAGCTCGATGATCGCCTGACCGTCCTCGACGCCGCGGATGAAGCCGCGAAAACGCTTGCGGCCATCCAGCGGCACCGCCATCTCGATCTTGGCCTCATAGCCGGTCCAGCGCTCGAAATCGCTGGTGCGCACCAGCGGCCGATCGATGCCCGGCGACGAGATCTCGAGATGGTAGGCCTGCGGCACCGGGTCCTCGAGATCGAGAACCGGCGAGATCGCGCGGCTGATCGCGGCGCAATCGTTCACCGACATGGTGCCGTCCGGACGCTCGGCCATGATCTGCACCGTGCAGCCGTTCTCGGCGCTGATCTTGACCCGCACGAGGTTGAAGCCAAGGTCCTCGATCGCAGGCTCCACCACCGCGGCGACGCGCGCGGCGACGCCGGTTTCGGTGATCAGACGCTTGTCGCGTTCGTTCGTCATCGGTGCTCGTGTATCTCCACGCTCCGGCGTCCAAGCAATAAAAAAGAGCGGACCCGGCGGGGTCCACTCCTGCAAGGCAGTTTACACTGCAACCAGAGCTGACGGGGCAGATATACTGATTCAACGCCGCAAAAGCAAGGGGCGGACCGACGGCGCGGCCCCCCCGCCCGCTCACACGATATAGAAGTCCGTTTCGGTGATCGCCGCCTCCACCCTCTCGTGGCTGCGCCTCGTCTGCGACATCTTCGCGGGACCTAGAACACCCAGAAATCCGCGGCCGTCAGCTTGAGTTTCCGGGTCAGGGTCGCGATCTGCACCGCCGCGTCGGGGCCGGTGCCGTCGGGGTCGTAGAACAGCACGCCCGCCTTCTTGTCGTAGATGACGTGATCGTTGCCGTCCTTGGCGGTGCTGCCGGTCGCGAAGAAGCTCTTCCGAAGCCTGCCGGGCGCCGTGTCGTGCGCCTTCGATACGGTCTTGAAGACGGCGTCGTCGAGCCAGATGGTGTCGTCCCGGACGTTGAAATCGACGATGCGGTCGCGGTTCGTCCTCAGCGGGCGGGCGTCGAATGCGAAAATGTCGCCCTCGAATCCGCCGGTGAGCAGGTCGGAGCCGGCGCCGCCCGAAAGCCAGTCGCTTCCGGCACCGCCCATCAACCGGTCTTGGCCGTTGCCCCCGCTCAGCCGGTCGTTGCCCTCCTCGCCGCCCAACGTGTCGTGACCGCCCCGTCCGAACAGCCCGTTGGCGGCTTCATTGCCGAGGATCGTATCGCTGCCCCAGCCGCCAAGCGCGTTCTCGATCAGCGAGCGGGTATCGCCCTGGAAAAGCAGCGCGTTGTAGACGTTGCCGGCGGCCCGGATGCCGGGCGCGAGTTGGGCCCGCTGCTCGACGGGCAGCGCCGTGGCGCCGCCGGGCTCGAGATCGATCGTGAGCGCGCCGGTATATTGGGAGAAATCGTAGGTGTCGCTGCCTCCCCCGTCCCAGACGGTGCAGAAGACCCGGTTGGCCGCCGGGGCGCCCAGGGCCACACCGTCGATCGTGGCCTCGCCGGTCGAGGGGTTCCACGAATAGGTGGTGTCGCCGCTCCGGAACCCGAAATTGGCCCCGTACAGGGTCTGCAGCGCCAGAATGTCGAGCATCATGTAGGTCTGCGGGAAGCCATTGGCCTCGTTGGTGTAGGCGCCCTGGAGCGAGCCGCCCTGGACGGAGCGGTACGACATGATGGTGTATTCGAGGAAATCGCGGTCTACCGGCACCGTGGCGGCCATGTCCGGCCCGAGCGAATCGTGGGGGTGTTTCAGGCCGAGGGCATGGCCGAATTCGTGAAGCGCCGTCGCCGCTGCGTAGCTGCCGGCCAGGGGCGTGGAGAAATCGTAGGTCTGGCCGAACCACACATCGCCGCCATACGGCTCAGGGCTCGGGTAATACGCATAGGCGGTCGCCGGCATCGACGAGCACGCGATGAGGATGTCGGGCTTTGCGGCGCCCGGCCCGGGCGTCACCTCGTCGAAGGTCAACAGGGAGAAACCGGCCACGGGCGTCAGCGCGGCGGGGCCCGCGACGAGGGTGCGGAACGCCTCCATCATGGGATTCGCCACAGCGGCGAAATTGCTGCCCGGCTCGCCGTTGCCGTAGCCTTCATCGTAATCGGAAGTGCGGGCGGCAAAGCCGTAAGTGAGGGTGTTGCCGAGCCATTGCTGGCCGGAGAACAGGCCGTCCAGATAGGGCGACCCGGTCGACACGGGATGTACGCCACCGAACGCCATTGTCCCCTCCGTTTGGAGAGGATGGTTGCACGTCCGGGGCCCGCGGGAAGGGGGTCTAAGCCGGAATCGCCGTCGCCTATCTAGATGCGCAGGACCCGCAGGTAGCTGGGTACGCGGCCCTCGCGGATGGCCTTCGCCTCATAGCGGGTGCCGGGCCAGTCCGCGTAAGGCCGGCGCCAATCGTCGGGCCCGCTCGCGGTCCAGCGGAAATCGGCGGAGCGCAGGACGCGGGCCAGCACCCAGCCGATGTAGTTGTCGATGTCGCTTGCAAAACGAAGCTCGGCGCCCGGGCGCATGACGCGGGCGAGCTCCCGCAGGGTGTCGTCGGAAACGAGGCGGCGCTTGCGCTGGCGGCGCTTGGGCCACGGATCGGGATAAAGGATGTAGACCCGGTCGAGGCACGCATCGGGGAGCGTCGGCAGGAGATCGGTGACGTCCTCGTCCCAGATGCGGATGTTGTCGAGCTTGTCCTGCTCGATCGACGCCAGAAGCTTGGCCATGCCGTTCACGAACGGCTCGCAGCCGATGAAATTGATGGCCGGATGCGCCCGCGCCTGGGCGGCCAGGTGCTCGCCGCCGCCAAAGCCGATTTCGAGCCAGGTGGCTTCAGTCGGGCGGTCCCCGAAGAGCGCCCCGGGCGCATCGCCGAGCCGCACCCGCAGGGACGGCAGCAAAGTCTGGACGAGCCGGTCGTGCGAGGCGCGCAGACGCTTGCCTTTCCGGCGCCCGAAGAAGGCGCCGGCGCGGTCGGACCCTTGGTCGGACATGGTGTCTAGCCGAGAGCGGCCCGGAGGGTGTCGGCGAGGTCGGTCCGCTCCCAGGAGAAACCGCCATCCGCGTCCGGCTGGCGGCCGAAATGGCCATAGGCGGAGGTGCGGGCATAGATCGGCTTGTTGAGGCCGAGATGGGTGCGGATGCCGCGGGGCGACAGGTCCATGGCGTCCATGAGGGTCGCCTCGAGCTGCTCCTCCGACACCTTTCCGGTGTCATGCAGGTCGACGTAGATCGACAGGGGCTTGGCGACGCCGATGGCGTAGGAGAGCTGGAGCGTGCAGCGATCGGCAAGGCCCGCCGCCACCACGTTCTTGGCGAGGTAGCGCGCCGCATAGGCGGCCGAGCGGTCGACCTTGGTGGGATCCTTACCCGAGAACGCGCCGCCGCCATGGGGAGCAGCGCCGCCATAGGTGTCGACGATGATCTTGCGTCCCGTCAGGCCGCAATCGCCGTCCGGGCCACCGATGACGAACTTGCCGGTCGGGTTCACGTGCCAGATGGTATCGGGGGAGATCCAGCCCTGCGGCAGGGTCTTGCGGATATAGGGCTCGACGATCTCGCGCACGCCCTCGGAGGTGAGGTTCTCGTCGAGATGCTGGGTCGAGAGAACGATCTGGGTGGCGGCGACCGGCTTGCCGTTTTCGTAGCGCACCGTCACCTGGCTCTTGGCGTCAGGGCCGAGGATGGCGGCGCCGTTGGCCTTGGACTTGCGCGCGATGTTGAGGTCTTCGAGGATCTTGTGGGCGTAGTAGATGGGCGCCGGCATGAGCGCCGGGGTCTCGTTGCAGGCATAGCCGAACATGATGCCCTGGTCGCCCGCGCCCTCGTCCTTGTTGCCGGCCGAATCGACGCCCTGGGCGATATGCGCCGACTGGGCGTGCAGGTAGACCGACACGTCGGCGGTCTTCCAGTGGAAGCCCTCCTGCTCGTAGCCGATGTCCTTGATGGCATCACGCGCGAGCTCGATGACGCGCTCGCTGGTGATGGAATCGGGGCCGCGGACCTCGCCCGCGATGACCACGCGGTTGGTGGTCGCGAGGGTCTCGCAGGCGACCCGGGCTTCCGGTTCGGCCGCCAGATAGGCATCGACCACGGCGTCGGAAATGCGGTCGCAGACCTTGTCCGGATGACCTTCGGAAACCGACTCGCTGGTGAACAGATAGCTTGAACGGCGCACGACCATATTCCTTCGCGGGGGAAAGCAGGACGCCCGCGCGAGCGGGCTTTGCGCAAGCTCTTGCCGCAGCTACGGGGAAAGGTCAAGCGGACGCGTTCGTTTTGCCGAACGCCCCTACTCCTCCTGCGCGGCGAGGGATGCGACCAATTGGACGATGCTTTTGCGGACCTTCGGGTTCTTGATCCCCGTGAAGGTGCGGATGAGCTGGAGACCTTCGGGGGTCGACATCATCTCCGAAATGTAGGGTGGCGATTCCTCTTCGGCGAAACCGGCATCGGCCTTGCCGCTCTTCACGCCGTCGAAGAAGAAGTGGATGTCCACGCCGAGGATCTTGGCGATGTCGACCAGGCGGCCGACGCTGATCCGGTTCGTGCCCTTTTCGTATTTCTGAACCTGCTGGAATGTGAGACCCAGCATGTCGCCGAGCTTCTCCTGGCTCATACCGACGGAAATACGGCGCATGCGCACGCGGCTTCCGATTTCGATATCGATTGAACCGGTCGACTTCTTCATCAGTTCAGACTTCCTGTCCGGGCCGTACATGCGTTGTAGGGCGGGGGGTTGGGGAGACCTGCCGTCGCCTGCGGACGGCCGGTGCCATTAAGCAGATCACAAGCATGGCCGTCAAAACAAACCTACGACTTTCGCCGTAAACCGTACGGGACAACGAACGTGGCAAACCGCCATCCAGCACGCCTTCGGTTCCAAGCGGCAGCGACGCGACGATGCGGCCGAACGGATCGACGATGGCGGAGATTCCCGTATTGGCGGCGCGCACCAGCGGCAGGCCTTCCTCGACGGCGCGCAGACGGCTCTGGGCGAAATGCTGATAGGGGCCGGGGGTGGTGCCGAACCACGCGTCGTTGGTGACGTTCAGGATGAGATCCGGGCGCGGTCCGTCGGGCAGGAATTCGTCGGGAAAGATCGCCTCGTAACAGATTGTCGCGGCGATCGCGGGAAGGCCCGGCACCGACAGAATAGTGCGTTTCTCGCTGGGCTCGAAACCGCCCGGGATGCTGATGAATTGCCGCAGGCCCATGCGGCGGATCAGCGAATCGAGGAAATTCGGCACGTATTCGCCGAACGGCACGAGATGAACCTTGTCGTAGGATTCGAGAATCGTGCCGCGATGATCGATGGTCTGGATCGCGTTGTAGAACTTGCCGACGCTCTCTCCCGGCAGCGGCGCATCCATCCGCGCCGCGCCCGTGATGAGAAGCGCCCGCGCCGGGAGAATGCCGGCGATCTGCGCCAGGGCCGCGGGATCGCGATGAAGCAGGAACGGAAACGCCGATTCGGGCCAGATCAGGTGGGTGGCCGAATCGAGGGTCAGGCCGCTCTGTCCCGCATAGCGGCTGATCGCCAGATAGCGCCGCATGATGGCGTCGCGGTTGCGCGGGTTGAACTTGGCGTCCTGCGGCAGGTTGGGCTGCATGATTCGCAGGGACACGTTCTCCACAACGGAAATGGGTTCGGCCGGCACTCGCCACGCACCGAACCCCGCGAGCAGGGCGAGGGCCGTGAGCGCCAGAAGGGGCGCCGTCCAGCGCCGGCGGCGGCTCCCTCCGGTGAAGAGAACCGCCGGGGCGGCGCCGAGTGCGATGGCGATCAGGGTCAGGCCATAGAGGCCGACCAACGAGGCGCCCTGCATCAGCCAGATGTTCTGGCCCAAAGCCATGCCGGGGCTGTTCCAGGGGAAGCCCGTGAACAGATGGCCACGCAGCCATTCCCCCACGGTCAGCGCCGCCGCGAAGGCGAGGATGCGCGTGGCGTCGTGCGTCCAGAACAGGCGCGCGAGCGCGAAACCGAAGGCGGAGAAGAATGCGAGGAGCGCCGGCAATCCCAGCACCCCGAGAGGAAGCGCCCAGGCGAATTGATCGGCCTCAACCAGAAACGCCGCGCCGAGCCACCACAATCCGGCGACGAAATAGCCAAAACCCCACAGCCAGCCGACGAGCGCCGCTGACCGAAATGTCCCGGCCCGGCTGTCGCGGCCGGTGCCGTCGAGCAGCCAGATCGCGGGCGAGAGCGACATTGCGAGAGCCGGCAGAAAGCCGAAGGGCGGCATCGCCAGCGCGCCGACGGCGCCGGCTGCCACGGCCGCCAGCGCACGACGCCAGCCGGTGAGGCGGGCGACGCGGTCGCCGATTGTCGTCATCGAAGGGCGGAGCTTTCGGCCGGGTCGGATTCCGCGCCGGCCGGCCCGCTCTCGCCCGGGGTCGCGCCGTTGAACTCGCGACGGAAGATGCGGACGCGCTTGATCCGCCGCGGATCGGCGTCGAGAATCTCGAATTCGAGGTTGCCCGGTCCGAGGATCAGTTCGTTGCGGGCCGGCACGCGGCCGGCGAGCGTCACGATGAAGCCGCCGATGGTGTCGATATCCTCGGCGCTCTCCTCGTATTGCAGGTCGATGCCGAGGCTTTCCTTGACCTCGTCGAGACTGGCGCGGGCATCCGCGATGAAGGTGCCGTCGGCTTCGGCGACGATCATCATCTCGCTCGATTCGTCGTGCTCGTCCTCGATGTCTCCCACCACCATCTCGACGAGGTCCTCGATCGACACGAGGCCGTCGGTGCCGCCGTATTCGTCGATGACGAGCGCCATATGGGTGCGGGTCGCCTGCATGCGCACCAGAAGGTCGATGGCAGGCATCGAGCGGGGAACGAACAGGACCGGCCGCAGGATCTCGGCCGCCGCGAGGGGAACCGAGAAATCGACCTGGCCCAGATTGGGCAGGCTCTTGTTGTTGGGGAAGGTTTTGCCGTCGGGCAGGGTCCTGCCGCCGGATTCCTCGTCCGCCGCCCCGCCGGTATCGGCGTGCTGGGCGATGAAATCGAGGAAATCGCGGATGTGGACCATGCCCTTGGGGTCGTCCAGCGTCTCGCCATAGACCGGCAGCCGCGAATGGCCGGCGGTGCGGAACAGATGGAGCAGGTCGCCCAGCGGCGTGTCGGCCGACACCGCTACGATATCGGCCCGCGGCACCATGGCGTCGTCGACGCGGATGCGGTGGAAGCCGAGCACGTTCTTCAGCATCGCCCGTTCCTGGGGCGAGAAATCCGCATCCTCCACGGTCTCCGCGAGGGCGTCTTCGAGGTCGTGACGGAAGGATTCGCGGGCCTTCAGGCCCAGGCGGGTCAGAACCCGGTCGTACCAGTGTTCGCGCAAGCCTTCGGGCTCCGGGAAGGTCCGGAGGGGGCGGTCGTTCCGACTTCGATCTTCATTCATAACGTTTGAGTTTCAGCCGAACGTCATCCGTTCAAGCTGCCATATCGCGATAAGGATCGGCGATGCCAAGGGTCGACAGCGCCTTGACTTCAAGATCTTCCATCCGTTCCGCCTCCGCCTCGACCTCGTGGTCGTAGCCGAAAAGATGGAGAACGCCGTGGACGACCAGATGGGCAAAATGATGGGCGAGYGGCTTGGATTCCTCGTCGGCCTCCCGCGCCAATGTCTCGTACGCTAATGCAATGTCGCCCAGATGGCGAGGGCCTGCCGCTGCGGAACCCGGCGGTTCGGGGGCGGGAAAAGACAGCACGTTGGTGGCCTTGTCCTTGCCGCGCCATGTCCGGTTGAGGTCGCGGATATGCGCGTCATCCGTCAGCATGACGCTGATTTCGAGGGTCTCTCCGTCGCGCCTGGCAACCACGCTCGCGGCCTCGGCGGCCTTCTGCGCCAGCGCCTCGACGTCCTCGACGGCGCTCCACCCGCCTGCCTCCACCATGATGTCGAGTTCGATCACGGCCGGCGATTCCCCTGTTCCTGGCGGAAATCGGAATCGTACGCGGTGACGATCCGGCGCACGAGGTCGTGGCGCACCACGTCCTGCTCCTTGAAGGTGATGCGGGCGATGCCCTCGACCCCGTCGAGAATTCGCACCGCCTCGATCAGGCCGGATTTCTGGCCCGGCGGGAGGTCGATCTGGGTCGGGTCGCCGGTCACGATCATGCGCGAGCCCTCGCCCAGCCGGGTGAGGAACATCTTCATCTGCATCGTGGTGGTGTTCTGCGCCTCGTCGAGCAGCACGATCGCATTCGTGAGAGTCCGTCCGCGCATGAAGGCGAGCGGCGCGATCTCGATCATGCCGGTCTGCAGGCCGCGATCCACCAGCCGCGCATCCATGAAATCATAGAGCGCGTCGTAGATCGGGCGCAGATAGGGATCGACCTTTTCGCGCATGTCGCCGGGCAGGAAACCGAGCCGCTCGCCCGCCTCGACGGCGGGGCGGGAGAGAATCAGCCGGTCGGCCTGTCCGTTCTCCAAAAGCGACACCGCATAGCCCACGGCAAGCCAGGTCTTGCCGGTGCCGGCCGGGCCTTCGGCGAAGATCAGCTCATGCTGCTTGAGCGCCCGGATGTAGTCGTTCTGGGCGGCGTTGCGGGCGCGCACCGGCCCGCGCCTGCGGGTGGCGATCTGGTCGAAGGCGGTCAGCCCCCCGGGAGCCGCTTCGGCGGTAGGAAAGAGCGAGCCTTGCAGCGTGCTTTCCTGGATGGCGCCGTCCACGTCGCCGGTCGAAAGGGCGCGGCCCTGGCGGGCGCGCTCGTACAAGCCTTCCAGCACCCGGCGGACGATCTCGGAGCTTTCGGGCGAGCCCTTCACGGTCACCCGGTTGCCGTTCGCCACCGCCTTGACGTTGAGGCGTCGTTCGAGATGGGCGAGATTCTGGTCGAACTGTCCGAAAACGAGGCTGGCGAGGCGGTTATCGTCGAAGGTGAGGATGATTTCGGCTTCCTCGACGACGCCGGGATGCAGATTTGCAGGGCCCCGGCTCTTCTGCGTTTTGGCGGTCACATTGTCCGCTGGCCTCAAATGCCTCTCCCGTTTTACGCCGCGACTCTGTCGCCGGCCTTGATCAATTCGCCAAACAGGCTGCCGCCGCCCGCCCGAACGATTCGCACCCTGGCGATGTCGCCCACGCGGAGCGTGTCGGTGTCGAACTGGACCGGCTGAAGATAAGGCGACTTGCCGGCCATCTGACCGGGAAGCCGCCCCGGCTTCTCGATGAGAACGTCCAGACTCTGCCCGACTGTTCCGTGATTGTAAGCCACCCTTTGCGTTTCCAACAGCTTTTGCAACCGCGCCAGCCGCTCGGCCTTCACCGGTTCGGGCACCTGATCGGTCCGCTCGGAGGCGGGCGTTCCGGGGCGCGGGCTGTATTTGAACGAGAACGAGAACGCGAAACCCACATCGGCCACGAGACGCATGGTGTCGTCGAAATCCGCATCCGTCTCGCCCGGAAAGCCGACGATGAAATCCGACGACAGGGCGAGGCCCGGCTGCCGCTCGCGGATGCGCGCGATGATGCGGCGGTAATCGTCGGCCTGATGCTTGCGGTTCATCGCCTCGAGGATGCGGTCGGAGCCCGATTGCACCGGCAGGTGGAGCGACGGCATCAGGGCCGGCAGGTCGCCGTGGGTCATGATCAGCGCGTCATCCATGTCGCGCGGATGCGACGTGGTGTAGCGAAGCCGGGCGATGCCGGGGATCTCCGCCAGGCGATAGAGCAGCCGGCTCAGGGACCAGATCGATCCGTCCGGTCCCTCGCCGTGCCACGCATTGACGTTCTGGCCGATCAGGCTGAGTTCGCGCACGCCCGCCTCCGCCAGCCGAGTCGCCTCCTCGACGAGGCGCGAAACCGGACGGGAGACCTCCGTGCCGCGCGTATAGGGCACGACGCAGAAGGTGCAGAACTTGTCGCAGCCCTCCTGGATGGTCAGGAACGCCGACACCCCGCGCGAAACGATCTGTGAGCGGGTCGGCTTCGGCAGGTGATCGAACTTGTCCTCGATGGGGAATTCGGTGTCGACGACCGCCTTCCGGCGCCGCAGCAGGTCGGGCAGGTGGTGATAATTCTGCGGCCCCACCACCACGTCGACGGAGGGTGCGCGGCGCAGGATCTCCGATCCCTCGGCCTGCGCGACGCAGCCCGCCACCACCACCTTGGTCTCCTGCCCGTTCGATTGGCGCTCCGCCTTGAGGTCGCGCACGCGCCCGAGCTCGGAATAGACCTTCTCGGCCGCCTTCTCGCGGATGTGGCAGGTGTTGAGGATGACGAGATCGGCCTCCTCCATGATGTCGGTCGCGCCATAGCCCTCGCCGGCCAGGAGGTCCGTCATGCGCTCCGCATCATAGACGTTGGCCTGGCAGCCATAGGATTTGACGTAGACCTTCTTCACGGAACGATTTGCCTGTCGGTTGTGGGGACGCGACCCTCTTTACGCGGTTTGACGCTGCAAGAGAATAGCGGCGCGTTCACGGCCTCGCGCACCGCCGCTTCGGCCAGCGCCGTCGCCTCCTTGCGGTTGCCGTTGAAGGGAATGGGCTCGCCCCATGTCACCTCCACGTCGATGGCGCCGCCGAGCAGGAATTCGCCGAGATGCGGCGCCAGCTCCATGTCGCCATACCAGGCGAGGAACGGCCGGTCGCGGCGGGTGACCGGCATCCCGCTGCGGCGCGTATAGGCGATCGCCAGCGGCTGCAGCAACACGCTGGTGACGCTGTCATGAACCAACGCTGCCTGCGCGGCGCCGACGAGGGACGAGCGGAAGGGGAGCAGGCGGTTGCCGTCGCCGGTGGTCCCTTCGGCGAACAGCACCATGACCTCGCCCTTGACGAGCCGATGGGCGAGTGCGTCGTTGACCTCGGCGGTCGATTTGCGGCGCTGGCGGTCGATGAAGACGGTGCGCTGGAGCTTCGCCAGGAAGCCGACCCCCGGCCAGGATTCGACTTCCGATTTCGCGATGAACGACAGGGGATGCAGCGATCCGATGACCGGGATGTCGAGCCACGACACGTGATTGGACAGAACCAGCGTCGGCACCTCTCCGGGAGGACGTCCCCGTTCGGTGATGCGGATTCCGAAGAGCCGCAGGAACGCCCGGTGGAACCGCATCGGCAGCCGATGCAGGATCGGCCAGCCGAATCGCAGCGCCAGCAGCTGGAGCGGGATGATCACGGATCCGAAAAGTCCCAGCAGCGCGAGCCGCACCGCGACGGCGGCGCGCCTCACGCGTCGTCCTCTTCGTTGGGCACGGCGTAGAGTTCGAGCCGGTGATAGATGACCTTGTAGCCGAGCCGCCGGGCGATCTCGACCTGAAGGGCCTCGATCTCGTCCGATTGAAACTCGATCACGTCGCCGGTTTCGAGATTGATCAGGTGGTCGTGGTGCTCGCGGGCGGCCTGCTCGTAGCGGGAGCGCCCGTCACGGAAATCGAGGCGCTCGATGATGCCCTTCGTCTCGAAGAGCTTGACGGTGCGATAGACGGTCGAAAGGGAAATGCGGTCGTCGATGACGGCCGCGCGCTTGTGCAGCTCCACGACGTCCGGATGGTCATGCGCCGAATCGAGAATCCGGGCGATGATCCGGCGCTGACCGGTCATCCTGAGGCCTTTGTCCCGGCAGGCCCGCTCGATGGCGTCGGGCCGTCTGGTTCTGGCTGTTTTGGTGATTGATCCTGCCAAGTCTGACGCCGCTCCTTGTGGTTGCTTATACGGGAGGCCGACGGCCCGGGCTACAGCGGCGGCGAAGGATGTGATGGGGCAGGTCTAGAGGTCGAGCCGCATGGTGAGCGCCGCCGCGTGCGAATCGTCCGCCTTCCGGTAATAGCCGGCACGCCTGCCGATTTCGCCGAAGCCCAGCCGCCGGTAGAGCGCCAGCGCAGGCGCGTTGCCTTCCTCCACCTCGAGATGCACATGGGCGATCCCGGCCCGCGAAAGCCCCTCCAGATGGGCCGACAGCAGCGGGCGGGCATAACCCCGGCCGCGCATCTCCGGGGCGACCGCCACGGTGAGGATCTCGGCCTCGTCGATGACGCTGCGCGACAGCACGAAGCCGCAGACGGTGCCGGCCTGCCCGACCAGCAGCCCGTCGGCGGCGACGTTCCGCTCCCCGAGCAGGCGCTCGAATTCCAGGGTGCTCCATGGCCGCGCGAAACCGGTGGCGTGAATGGCGGCAAGCCGCGCCGCGCTGGCCGTGTCGAGCGCCGCGATGCGGGTGGGGGGCGGGGGGAACAGGCGGCCGAAGAGGCTCATGATCCGCCCTCACCGACGGGCGATTCGGGCCCCGTCCTGCGGCTTGGCGTCGGGTTCGCGCAGGTAGAGCGGCTTGGGCAGGGCGTTCGCCGGATCCGCGATGGCGCCGAGGCGGGCGACCCACGCGATGTCGGGTGCCGGCGAATCCTCGATCACATGCGCCTCCACCCCCTGCGCCCGCGCTTCGGCGGCGAGCGAGGCGGCGGCCGTCCCGGCGATCAGCAGGGGCCCGGAGCCGAGCTGGCGGATGGCGTCGCGATAGCTCATGAGCGAGGGCGCGATGATGATCTTGCCGCCGAACGCGATGGCCTGGATGTAGATATGGCCGTGCTTGGCGTCGATGGCGCTGACGAACAGGCCCCGGCTGTCGCCCGCCATCAGGGGCGCGAGAAAAGCCGACAGGGTGGCAACCCCCACCACCGGAATGCCGGCCGCAAGCCCGATTCCGCGCGCGGCCGAAATCCCCACCCGCAGCCCCGTATAGCTCCCGGGCCCGACCGTGACGGCCACGCGGCCGAGACTCTCGAAGCCTCCCTCCAGATGGGAGATCAGCCGGTCGATCAACGGCAGCAAAGCCTCCGCGTGGCCGCGTTCCATCGGAATCGTCTCGCGGGCGAGAATCTCGCCCGTATCGCTCTCGAGGATGCAGGCCGAGCAGGCGCCGAGGGCGGTATCGATGGCAAGAACGCGCAATGTTCGTCTCCGTCTGGTGGCGTCTGTTTAGAGCCGGAGCGCCCGAAGGGGAAGGGCGCCGCGCCGCCGCCTCCGGCAGGCTCTCCGCCGCGATAAAAAAGGCGGCCCGAAGACCGCCTGATTCGCCACGACTTGGGAATGGGTGTTCAAACGGCCTGGACCTCGCGCACATCCGGCAGGAAGTGGCGCAGGAGGTTCTGGATGCCGTGTCGCAGAGTGGCGGTGGACGAGGGGCAACCCGAGCACGCGCCCTTCATGACGAGGTACACGACGCCGTCCTTGAAGCCGCGGAACGTGATGTCGCCGCCATCGCCGGCTACCGCCGGGCGGATGCGGGTCTCCAGCAATTCCTTGATGGTGGCGACCGTCGAGGCGTCGTCCTCGTCGAAGAATTCCTCGCCGTCATTCTCGCTCAGCACCGCACCGGCGGTAAACAGCGGCGCGCCGGTCATGAAATGCTCCATGATGGCGCCGAGGATGGCGGGCTTCAGATGCTGCCACTCGCTGTCGGTCTTGGTCACGGTGATGAAATCGTGGCCATAGAACACGCCGCTGACGCCGGGAATCGCGAACAGCCGGTCCGCCAGGGGCGATGCGCCGGCTTCCTCGGAGGCACGGGCCTCGAAGGTGCCTTCCGGCATCACGACTCGTCCGGGCAGGAACTTGAGAGTGGCGGGATTGGGGGTGGCTTCGGTTTGAATGAACATCGGTCGTTTTCGTCCTCTGCGCCGGTTCAAGGCCGGCCGAGATGAGTGAATCGCTCCGGCAACGCGCCGGGACTTGGAATGGTTCTAACAGGTTTCATGCTGGATGTGGACCCGCGAACCCGCGTTTCCAAGGGGGGTGTGGCAGCGCCGGCTTCACCCCGCCAGCGCGTCGATTTCCTCATCGCTCAATCCGCCGGGGACGATCACG
Source organism: Microvirga sp. P4_A5 (assembly GCF_056402495.1). Lineage (NCBI taxonomy): Bacteria > Pseudomonadati > Pseudomonadota > Alphaproteobacteria > Hyphomicrobiales > Methylobacteriaceae > Microvirga > Microvirga sp. P4_A5. The sequence goes on from NZ_JBFUHH010000003.1 coordinate 28,275, forward strand.
ATGGGGATGGGGAAGGTGGAGGCGGCCCTGCCGGCAAGCGTCGTGACCAGCGGCCCGGGCCCGTCCTTGCTGGCCCCGGCGGCGAGCACCAGGAACGAGATGTCCTCGTCCTCGTCGATTAGCCCGACGATGGTGGCGGCGCGTTCGCCGACGCGGATGACCTGTTCGGGGTCGACGCCCGCCGCATCGCGGGCCTCCTTGGCGGCGGTTTCGAGGCGCTTCTCGGCCTCGTCGCGCGCCTCCTCGATCATCGCCTCGCCGACGCCGATCCATTCGAAATTGTCCGGCGGATCGACCACCGCCAGCATCACGAGGCTCGAGCCCGTGCGGGCGGCGCGGCGGGAGGCGAAATGGACGGCCCGGAGACATTCGGGCGTCTTGTCGATCACCACCATGAATTTGGGCCGGTGTCCGGCCTCGTAGGATTGGCGCTTACCGCTCAAAGCCTTGCCCTCCGCGAAACTGCGATGCTGCCCCGCGCCGCCAGGGAGAGCAAGCCTTCCAGGGCCGCGGCTCAGCGCGCGCGAACGAAGCCAAGGATATCCTTGACGGCGTTCATGGTCTCGCGGGCCATCACCCGGGCGCGATCGGAGCCGTCCGCCAGCACGGCCTCGATATGGCCGGGATCGGCCATGAGGCGGCGCATGTCGTCGGCGATCGGCGCGAGCCGCGTCACCGCGACGTCCACCAGGGCGGATTTGAAACCGGAGAATTGCGAGCCGCCATGATCGCGCAGCACGTCGGCGGGCGTGACATCGGTCAGCGCCGCGTAGATCGCCACCAGATTGTCTGCCTCGGGACGGCTCTTCAGCCCGTCGATCTCGGACGGCAGCGGCTCGGCGTCGGTCTTCGCCTTGCGGATCTTCTGCGCGATCATGTCGGCATCGTCGGTCAGGTTGATGCGCGAGTAATCCGACGGGTCGGATTTCGACATCTTCTTGGAGCCGTCGCGCAGCGACATGACGCGGGTCGCGGGCCCGGCGATCATCGGTTCGGTGAGCGGAAAGAACGCCTCGCCGAAGCCGTGTTCGGCAATCGATTCCGACCAGTCGTTGTTGAATTTCTGCGCGATGTCGCGGGTCAGTTCCAGATGCTGCTTCTGGTCTTCGCCCACCGGCACATGCGTGGCGCGGTAGACCAGAATGTCGGCCGCCATCAGGTCCGGATAGGCATAGAGGCCCACGGAGGCGTTCTCGCGGTCCTTGCCGGCCTTGTCCTTGAACTGGGTCATGCGGTTGAGCCAGCCGAGGCGGGCGACGCAATTGAACACCCAGGCGAGCTCCGCATGCTCGGAGACCTGGCTCTGGTTGAAGACGATGTGCTTCGCCGGATCGATGCCGGCCGCGAGGAACGCCGCCGTGACTTCGCGGATCTGGCGGTTCAGGTCTTTGGGGTTCTGCGGCATGGTGATCGCGTGCATGTCGACCACGCAATAGATGCAGTCATGAGTCTCCTGCATCGTCACGAAGCGCTTGATCGCCCCGAGATAATTGCCGAGGTGCAGGTTTCCGGTGGGCTGAACGCCTGAAAACACCAGTTCCTTGAACATCGCCATCTTGTATCGAACTCCTCAAACGCGTCGCCGCCGGGTTATGACAGGGCGCTGCCGCGATGCAAGCCTCTTAGGTCTTTTTGGCCAGAGGCGCGAGGTCCCCAAGGGTGAGCGCTCCGAAGAGCCAGGCGGCTGCTCCATAGACCGCGAGCCCGCCTGCGCACAGGAGGGCCAGGGCGACGAAGCCCGGTTCCGGTACCGCGTGGCGCCCTGCCACGAGGACGGCTCCCATCAGCAGGCTCGCGCCGGCAATTCGAAGCGTTCGGAGCAGGAGTGCCCGATCAAGCAGCCAGAGGCCGGCACGAGCGAGAAGAAAGGCCAGCACGCCCGCATGGACGAGGCAGCCGAGGCTGATCCCCACCGCCAGGCCGAAGACACCGAAGATCGTGCCGAATCCGTAGGCGAAAAGGCCCGTCGTGCCGATCCCCGCGATGGCCGCCATCACCGTGCCCCGAAGCGCGCCTTTCGCAAACAGCGTCTGGCTCAGCACCTTGGCGAGGGTCGCGGCGGGCAGGCCGAGGCTGAGGCCCATCAGCACGAGGGCGGTGCCGGCCACATCCGCATCGTCGAAGGCGCCGCGCCGGAACAGCACCGAGGCGATGGGATCGGCGAGGCACCACAGCGCGACGGCCGCGGGCACAGCGAGCAGCAATCCGAGGCCGATCGCCCTGTTCTGGGCGTTGAGGAGCCGCCGCCGCTCGCCGGTCCGGAAGCGCGCCGCGAGTTCCGGCAGCAGGACGCTGCTCGCCAGCGCCGCCATCAGCCCGAGGGGCAGTTGCACCACCCGGTCGGCGTAATAGAGCCACGATACGCCGGAGGGCCAGAATGAGGCCACCTGCGTTCCGACCAGCACGAAAAGCTGCACCGCCCCACTCGCCACGAGCGCCGGAAAACCGGCCAGCAACAGGTTTTTCAAAGCCGGCGACAAGACCGGCTTGCCGAAGCGCACCAGCCCGCCCCCTCGGATGGCGAGCGCGACGATGATGAGCTGAACCAGCCCGGCGATACTGGACGCCCCCGCCAGCCAGGCGGCCTTTTCCGAAAGCGGCAGGGAAAACCGCCGCTCCAGCAGCAGGATGGTGAGGATCAAACCGCCATTCACGGCGAGCGGCGCGAGGCTCGCGGCCGAATAGCGGCGGTGGATGTTGAGGAGGGCCGCGCCGATGGACGCCAGCGTGATGACGATGACCGAGGGAAAGGCCAGCCGGGTGTAAAGAGCCACGAGGCCGAGGGTGTCGGGCTCGTCGGCAAGGCCCGGCGCCAACGCTAAGGCGAGCAAACCGGCGCCGATTTCCACCACCCCGGTCAGGGCGAGAAGCGCGAGGGCGAACAATGTCACCACGTCGCCGGCGGTTCTCGCCGCCGCCTGCCCGTCGAGCCCGCCGAGAGCCGGCACCAGAGCCGGGTTCAGCCCGCCCTCGCCGACCACCCGGCGCACGAGGTTCGGCAGCCGGGACGCCGCCAGGAACGCATCCGCCACGGGCCCTGCGCCAAGTGCCTGCGCGAACAGGACATCGCGCACGAATCCGAGGATCCGCGACGCGCCCGCGGCGACGCCGACCAGAAGGGAAGAGCGGATGACAGACATGCCCTGTCGCGCTTAGCGGGTTAGAGGCGAATTGTCGAAGGGGGGATGAGATGAATCGCAGGAGCAGGGTGCGACCTCCGGCCCATCTGGTATTTGTCATCGCGCTGCCCTAGAACAAACCATGAACCAACCGAAAGGCCGGCCATGGACGAGCTATTGTCGCGGAAATTGCGCATTCTGGCGGATGCGGCGAAATACGACGCGTCCTGCGCCTCATCGGGCGCGCCGAAGCGCAAGGCCGGCCCCGACGGTCTGGGCTCGACGACGGGAGCGGGGATCTGCCACGCCTACACGCCGGACGGGCGGTGCGTCTCGCTCCTGAAGATCCTGCTGACCAACTATTGCCTCTACGATTGCGCATATTGCGTCAATCGCCGCTCGTCGAACGTGAAGCGCGCGAAATTCACCGTCGACGAAGTCGTGACGCTGACGATCGAGTTCTACAAGCGCAACTATATCGAGGGCCTGTTTCTCTCATCGGGCATCATCCGCACGCCCGACCACACGATGGAGGAGATGCTGCGTGTGGCGAAGACATTGCGGCAGGTTCACAAATTCCGCGGCTACATTCACCTCAAGACCATTCCGGAGGCGAGCCCCTGGCTCATCGAGCAGGCCGGCCTGTGGGCGGATAGRCTGTCGATCAACCTCGAATTGCCGACGACGGAATCGCTGGCAAAACTCGCGCCGGAAAAAAGCGGCGTCTCCATTCGCGGCGCGATGGCGCAGATGCATGATCGGATCGTCGAGGCGCGCGAGGAAAAGCGCCGCTTCTCGCCCGCCGGGCAATCGACCCAGGTGATCGTCGGCGCCGACGCCACCACGGATGCGCAGGTGCTCGGCACCAGCGCAACGCTCTATGGCGCCTACAAATTGAAGCGCGTCTATTATTCGGCCTTCAGCCCGATCCCGGATTCGAGCGCCATCCTGCCGCTGAAGCCGCCGCCCATGCAGCGCGAGAACCGGCTCTATCAGGCCGATTGGCTGCTGCGCTATTACGGCTTCGACGTGGCCGAGATCGCMTCCGGCGGATCGGGCGGCATGCTCGATCTCGACATCGACCCGAAGCTCGCCTGGGCGCTGAAGAACCGACATTTGTTTCCGGTCGACGTGAACAAGGCCGACCGCGAGATGCTGCTGCGGGTGCCGGGCCTCGGCGCGCGCGCGGTCGACCGGATCGTCGCGGCGCGCCGGCACACCACCCTGCGACTCGGCGATGTGGGCCGCCTGACATCTTCGCTGAAGCGCGCCCGCGCGTTTCTCGTGGCGCTCGATCATCATCCGAAGGCGCAGCTCGACGCCGGCAATTTGCGGCAGCGCCTCGTCGAGAAGCCGATGCAGATGAGCCTTTTCGCATGAGGGCGCGGGAGCAGGACGCCGCGCGCCGCGTCGTCCTCAAAGACGGCGCCGATCTCGACGGTTTCCGACGCGCATTGCGCGGGCTTCTGGCGGCGCGGGTGCCCCCCGACGACGTGGTGTTCACAGGYGCGGATGCGCCCGATCTCTTCGGCGATGCGACGGCTGCGGATGCGCCCGCGGTCGCGTTGCCGCGGCGCGTCGGCGATCTCATCGGCCTTGTGGTGTGCCACCGCGATCCGGAGCGCTATGCCCTGCTCTACCGGTTGGTCTGGCGCGTGCTGCATGGCGAGCGCCATCTTCTCGACGTGGGCAGCGATCCGCTCGTCCATCGGCTCGACCTGATGGCCCGCACGATCCGGCGCGATCTCCACAAGATGCACGCCTTCCTGCGCTTTCGCCGCGTGGAGGGCGAGGATCGCGAGCTTTTCGTCGCCTGGTTCGAGCCGGACCATTTCATCCTGGAGGCAACCGCGTCCTTCTTCGTCGATCGCTTCCGCTCCCTCGACTGGACGATCCTGACGCCCATCGGCTCGATGCGATGGGATCGCGCCACGCTCATTTTCGGCCCGCCGGCGCGGCGGGAGGATGCGCCGTCGGAAGACCGGTTCGAGGAGGGCTGGCGCGATTACTATGAGAGCATCTTCAATCCCGCGCGGGTCAACCCGAAGGCCATGCGCGCCGAGATGCCGAAAAAATACTGGCGCAACATGCCGGAGGCCGCCTCCATCGCGGCGTTGATACGGGAGGCGCCGCAACGGACGGCGCGGATGATCGACCGGGAGGCCACGATGCCGGCCAAGCGCAAGCCCGAGCGGGCCCTCGAAGCCATGTGGGACCAGGAGCCGAAATCGATCGGGGAGCTCAACGCCGTCATCGCGCGGGCCGGCCCCCTCGTGCCGGGCGCCACGCAACCGGTCTTCGGCGAAGGCCCCGAAGGCGCCGCGATCGCCTTCGTGGGCGAGCAGCCGGGCGACCAGGAGGATCTGCAGGGCAGGCCATTCGTGGGCCCCGCCGGACAATTGCTGGTGCGCGCCCTGCGCGAGGCCGGGATCGACCGCGACCGTGTCTATCTCACCAATGCGGTGAAGCATTTCAAATTCGAGGAGCGGGGCAAGCGCCGCATCCACGCCAAGCCCACGGCCGGGGAGGTGCGGCATTACCGGCCCTTCCTGATGAAGGAGCTCGACCTGGTGCAGCCGCGCTTCGTGGTGGCGCTGGGCGGCACGGCGCTGCTGGCCTTGTCGGGGAAGGCCCTGCCGGTCACCAAGGCGCGCGGTCCGGCGCATTTCGAAAACCGTCCCGGTTACGTCACGGTGCATCCCTCCTACCTTCTGCGCATCCCGGACGAGGCCGACAAGCGCCGGGCCTACGAGGCCTTCGTCGGCGACCTGCGGCGGATTCACGACATGGCGGTCGCATAGTCATGGCGCGGGGGACTGGCGCTATAATGTGCGGTCGCGCTTAACCGCCCCTTAAACTGCCATAATTACGGTGCCTCAGAGGCGGAACTGAAAAGCCGGATCACCGGCCGCATGTTTTCAAGGGGTTTGACGTGGCGAACGGACGTGACAGGCGCGAGCCGACCTTCGGCGCGCCCGCCACCGAAGCGAAGGCGCAGGATTTCCGCCTATCGCCTGAAGATCGGGCAGGGGGCAACATGGCGCAGAAGCGCACGTCTCGGAATGGCGGCGGGGGCACGTCCCGTCCGCCGTCGCGGCAACGGAAATCCACCCGCAAACGCGGCGGCCGCTCGATCTGGAGCAAGCTGTTCTACGCGGGAATCGTGCTTTGCCTCTGGGGAGTGATCGCGGTCGGCAGCGTGGTGGCCTATTACGCCTCCCAGCTCCCCCCTATCGACGAACTGACGGTGCCCAAGCGCCCGCCCAACATCGCCATCATGGCGAGCGACGGGTCGCTGCTCGCCAACAAGGGCGAGACCGGCGGCCGCACCGTCTCCATCGCCGAATTGCCGCCCTACCTGCCCAAGGCCTTCGTGGCCATCGAGGATCGGCGCTTCTACGACCATTGGGGCATCGATCCCGTGGGAATCGCCCGCGCGATGTACCGCAACGTCAATCGCGGCGGCGTCTCGCAGGGCGGCTCGACCCTCACCCAGCAGCTCGCCAAGAACCTGTTCCTGACGCAGGAGCGCACCGCCTCGCGCAAGATCCAGGAAGCGATCCTGGCGCTCTGGCTCGAGCGCAACTACACCAAGGACCAGATCCTCGAACTCTACCTCAACCGGGTCTATTTCGGCGCCGGCGCCTACGGGGTCGAAGCGGCGGCCCAGCGCTATTACAACAAGTCGGCCCGCAACGTCTCGCTGTCGGAAGCCGCCGTCCTGGCGGGCCTCGTGCAGGCCCCGTCGCGGCTTGCGCCCAACCGCAACCCGGCGGCGGCGCAGGCGCGGGCCGAACTCGTGATCGCGGCCATGAACGAGGTCGGCTTCATCACCCCCGGCATGACCAAGACGGCGCTCGGCGCGCCGGCCAAACCCGTCCGCGCACCCGGTGCGGGCTCGGTGAACTACGCCGCCGATTACGTCATGGACGTGCTGGACGATTTCGTCGGCACGGTCGAATCCGACATCGTGGTGTCGACAACGCTCGATCCCGCGATGCAGAACGCGGCGGAAAAATCCCTCGTCGACGTGCTGGATGCGCAAGGGCAGAAGTTCAACGTCAGCCAGGGCGCCTTCGTGGCCATGCAGCCGGATGGCGCCTTGAGGGCGCTGGTGGGCGGCCGCAATTACGAGGCGAGCCAGTTCAACCGCGCCACGGTGGCGCGCCGCCAGCCCGGCTCGTCGTTCAAGCCCTTCGTGTATCTCGCCGCCATGGAAGCGGGGCTCACGCCCAACACGGTGCGGGAGGATTCGCCCGTCAACTACAAGGGCTGGGCGCCGAAGAACTACGATCACGGCTATCGCGGCGCGATCACCCTGCGCGACGCGCTCGCCCTGTCGCTGAACACGGTGGCGGCGAAGCTCGCCATCGAGGTGGGGCCCAGGGCAGTCGTCCAAGTGGCGCAGAAGCTCGGCATCAACTCGCCGCTCCAAGCCGTGCCGTCTCTCGCGCTGGGAGCCTCCGAGGTGACGCCGCTCGAGCTGGTGAGCGCCTATGCGGCCTTCGCCAATGGCGGCGAGGGCGTCATTCCGTACGTGATCGCGCAGGTGAAGACCGCCGACGGCCGCGTGATCTACCGCCGTCCCAACGGCGGCGGGCTCGGGCGCGTCATGGACCCCATGACGGTCGCGATGATGAACGACATGATGCACAGCACCTTCGTGATCGGCACCGCCCGGAAAGCCCAGATTCCGGGCTGGACGCTCGCCGGCAAGACCGGCACGACGGACGATTACAAGGATGCGTGGTTCGTCGGCTTCACCGGCAATCTCGTGGCGGGCGTGTGGCTCGGCAACGACGACGGCGAGCTGACGAAGCGCGTGACGGGCGGAAACCTGCCGACCGAAGTCTGGCACAATTTCATGAAGGTCGCCCTGAAGGACCAGAAGCCGGTGGCTCTCCCGGGCAGCGAGCGATTCCTGCGGCCCGGCGAAGTGCCGGTGGCGGAGGCCGGCGCGCAGCCGGGCACCCAACGCGAGACCGCCTGGATCCCGCCGCAGCAGCCGCGCCGCGGCGGACGGCAGGAAAAGAATTTCTTTGAGAAGCTCTTCGGATTGTAAAAAAGCAGACGGCATTTTGTAAAAAAGCAAAAAGGTGCGAAGCGGACCGATATTCTATCTTTGGTTGTGCCCTCACACTGCACTTACTGTAGAATATTTTCCATTCTAACGTGTACCGATCACACGCCGTTACGGAAATTCAATACTCCCCTCTGTCTGAAGAGCTCCCAGTCGTGACCGTTTAGTTATGATCCATCATATCTAAACCATAGCGCCCTCGCGTCCACTCAATGACGGGCTCTGCACACGAAGGGGTATTCTCATGGCTGCCGACAACACAGGCTCTCCCATCGATGCCAGAATCGCCCTCGCGGGCGATTTCAGCGCTCTCGCGGTGGTCGCCGGTGACGCAGGTAACAACACGCTGACCGGCGGTGCGGATAACGATCAGCTCGATGGCCTGGGCGGCAACGACTCGCTCATCGGGGCAGGCGGCAACGATACCCTGAATGGCGGCGACGGCAACGATACCCTCCTCGGCGGCGCCGGCAGCGATATTCTGAACGGCGGCAACGGAACCGACACCGTCTCCTACGCAACCGAAACCGGCAGCGCGGGCATCCGAGTGAATCTCAGCGCGCAGGCCTGGACCTATGAGGGTGTCACCTATCAGGCGGGCACTGGTACCGACACCTCGGGCAATGTCGACACCTACGTGCAGGTCGAAAAGATCGTCGGCACGGCCAAGGCCGACGTGTTCTACGGCGGAATGAACTATCTGACCTATTACTTCGAAGGCGGCGCCGGCGACGACATCTTCCTTGGTGGCGTGGGCAACGCCTACACGATCGATGGCGGCGCGGGCAACGATTACATCATCGGCGGCGCCGGCACCGACAGGATCGTGGCGACTATCGGCTCCGACACGGTCATGGGGACCAAGGGCAACGACATCATCGACGGAAACTGGAGCACCACGCTCAGCTACGAGAATCGCAACGGATATATCATCGCCAACTTGGGCGATTTCAACGTGTACAAACACGGTCCTGACGGCTATTCCCTCGACAAGGCCAATAAGATCGGCCCGCTGATCGGCAGCAATTTCGGCGACCAGATAAACGGTCACGCCAACTCGGAGGTTCTCAGAGGCCTCGGCGGCAACGACAAGATCTCCGCCGGAGGCGCCGGCAGCGACACCATCGATGGCGGTGACGGAGACGACACCCTCGACGGCGGATATGGCAACGACATCCTGCTCGGCGGCAGCGGCGGCGACATCCTGTCGGACAACAGCGACGGCGACGACACGCTCGACGGCGGCCTCGGCGGCGACACCATGGCGGGCGGCGCTGGAGACGACGTCTATTACGTCGATTCGCTCGACGATGTCGTCACCGAGCTCGAGAGGTCATCCGCCAATGGCGTCGACACTGCCTATGTGTCGGTGGCCAATTACAGCCGTACCAAGCTCGCCAATATCGAGAACGTCATTCTTGTCGGCGACGGCAGCGTCCTGGAGGATCTGCCGCCCCCTGAGAATCATGCACCGACCGCGCCTCAACAGTCGGGCGGCTCCGTCAATGAGACGGCGCCGACCGATAGCGTCGTTGCCCTCCTTGCTGCGACCGATGTGGACGGCGACGCGCTTGGCTTCTTGTTCGTGGATGCGCTCTCGGGCAGCGACGGCCTTGTTAGCGGTGACGGACGCTTCAAAATTGTCGGCGGCCAGATTCAGGTCGCCGATCATGCGTTGATCCAGGTAACGCAGAATACGACCTTCACCTATGCGGTGCGGACCTCGGACGGTCGAGGCGGCTTGAGCGCCCCGACGGACGTGACCATCACGGTGACCGATGACGTGCCGCCGGTGAACCATGCGCCGACGGATATCGTGCTGAGCGCATCGTCGGTGGCGGAGAACGCCAACGGAAACACGATCATCGGTCAGTTGACCGGCGTCGATGCGGACCCGGGCGACCCGCTGAGCTTCGTACTGCTCAACAATGGGGGCGGCCGCTTTGCGATCGTCAACGGCGCGCTGGTGGTGGCGGACGGCGCGGTGCTCGATTACGAGACGGCGCAGCAGCATCAGGTCACATTGCGGGTGAGCGACGGCCATGGCGGCACCTTCGACAAGAACTTCACCATCGCGGTGACGGATGTGGACGAGACCCCGCCGCCACCGGTGAACCATGCGCCGACCGATATCGGCCTGAGCGCCGCGTCGGTGGCGGAGAACGCGCAAGGCGACACGGCGATCGGCACCTTGAGCGGGACGGATGCGGATAGCGGCGATGTGTTGACCTACACGCTCGTCGACGATGCGRRYGGCCGCTTCGCCATTCGCAACGGTGCGCTGGTGGTGGCGGACGGCGCGGTGCTCGATTACGAGACGGCGCAGCAGCATCAGGTCACATTGCGGGTGAGCGACGGCCATGGCGGSACSTTCGACAAGAAYTTCACCATCGCGGTGACGGATGTGGACGAGACCCCGCCGCCGCCGGTGAACCATGCGCCGACCGATATCGGCCTGAGCGCCGCGTCGGTGGCGGAGAACGCGAGCGGCAACACGGCGATCGGCACCTTGAGCGGAACGGATGCGGATAGCGGCGACGTGTTGACCTACACGCTCGTCGACGATGCGGGCGGCCGCTTCGCCATTCGCAACGGCGCGCTGGTGGTGGCGGACGGCGCGGTGCTCGATTACGAGACGGCGCAGCAGCATCAGGTCACATTGCGGGTGAGCGACGGCCATGGCGGGACGTTCGACAAGAATTTCACCATCGCGGTGACGGATGTGGACGAGACCCCGCCGCCGCCGGTGAACCAYGCGCCGACCGCGCCGGTTCTGTCGGGCGGTGCGATCACCGAGGTGGCTGCGACGGGCGCGGCGATCGGCACCTTGTCGGCCTCGGATGCCGATGAGGACGCGGTGTCGTTCACGTTTGCGGGTTCCAACGGTCTCGTCAGCGCCGATGGCCGCTTCACTATCGTGGGCGACGAAATCCGGGTGCGCGATCACGCCCTGATCCAGGTCTCGGCCGACAGCGCATTCAGCTACGCCATCGTGGCGTCGGACGGCACCGACACGGCCTCGTCGAGCGTTACCGTCACGGTGGCGGACGTGCCTGTGACATCACCGCCTCCGCCGCCACCTCCGCCCCCGGCCTCCGAGCCCGGGCGGGTCATCATCGGCGGCAGCCGTGTGGACGACCTGAGCGGCGGCGCGGGCAACGATACGATTTCGGGCGGCGGTGGCAACGACAGGCTCTCGGGCGCCGACGGCAACGACGTTCTGACCGGAGGCCTCGGCAAGGATGTGCTGAGCGGCGGCGCGGGCGCGGACGTGTTCGTGTTCTCCAGCAAGGCAAGCAAGCAGAACATCGACACGCTGCTGGACTTTTCCGTGGCGGACGACACCATCCACCTGGCCCGGTCCATCTTCAAGGCGGTGGGCAAGAAGGGCATGCTGGACAAGGACGCTTTCGTCATCGGCACCAAGGCGAAGGATGCCGAAGACCGCATCGTCTTCGATTCGAAGAAGGGCAATCTCTTCTACGATGTCGACGGGACCGGCGGCCACGCGGCAGTGCAGATCGCCACGATGAGCAAAGGCCTCAAGACGATCTCCCACGCAGATTTCATTATCATCTGATCCCGGGCGAAAGAGGGTCCCGGGAGGATTTGGGGGCGTTCCCGCGCCGCGTGTCGTCCTACCCTAGCGGGTGCGCGCGCGTTTCGTTGCGAGAAACACCGCCAGCGCGAGAAAGCCCGTGCTGGCGATGACGAGCGGCAGCGGCAGCGCGGAGCCGTCGAGATGCTGGCCGAGCGCGATTCCGAGAAGCGCCGCGAAGCTCATCTGGCAGATGCCGAGCAGCGACGAGGCAGTGCCGGCGCGGTCCGGAAACGGCATCAGGGCCGAGGCCATGGCCTGCGGCATGGTGAGCCCCACACCCGCGCAATAGATCGCCATCGGGCCGACGACCGCGAGGAACGACGAGACGCCCGCCGCCACCAGCACGATCATCGCGCCGCCGCCGAGCGCCAGGCACGAGACACCGATGCGAATCGTGCCGTCGAGGCCGCGCCGGCCCACCGAATGCTGCGCCACGAACGTGCCGGCGATATAGCCCACCACCACGAAGGCGAAGGAGAACGCGAAGGCGAGCGGCGCGAGTCCATAGACGTTCTGCAACACGAAAGACGAGCCGGAAATGAACGCGAACAGGCCCCCATAGGCCAGCATCGACAGCATCACGTAGACCCGATAGCCGGGATGCTCGAGCAGGCTGCGGAATCCCCGCAGGATCGACCCGAACGACACCGCCTGCGCGGCTTTGCGGGGCAGGCTCTCGCTCAAGCGGAACGCCACCGTGACGGTGAGCGCCACGCCACACAGGATGGCGACGAAAAAGGTCGCGCGCCACCCGCCGAACGGCGCGAGCAATCCGCCGATCACCGGCGCGACGGCCGGCACCACGCCCATGATGGAGGCCATGCGGGACAGTTCCCGCCCGGCCCGCGAACCCTCGTAGAGATCCCGCACGATGGCGCGGGCCAGCACGATCGGCCCCGAAGCGCCGAGCGCCTGAAAAAACCGCGCGCCGATCAGCGTGTGGATGTCGGGCGCCAGGGTGCAACCGAGGCTTGCCAGCGTGAACAACGCGAGCCCGAAGAGCAGCACCGGTTTTCGCCCGATCCGGTCCGAAATCGGCCCGTAGAAAAACTGCCCGACGGCGAACCCGAACAGAAAAACCGACAGCGTCAGCTGCGTCTGCCCGGCACTCGCCGACAGATCCTGTGCGATCGACGGCAACGACGGCAGATACATGTCGGTGGAGAGCGGGCCCAAAGCGGTGAGAAACGCGAGGACGATTGTCAGAGCGAGCGTGTTGCGCTTGAGCATGGACATGGCCTGAACGCCGGTGTGCGGCTTGGCTCTACAGCATGGACGGGTAACGTTGGCTACCCGTCAGCCGCGAGATCATGCGCTCACCCAGACAGACCGAGGCCGATGGGCTCGCGGGGATAGGGGTCGGGCTTCAGGATGAAACTCCCCGCGAGGGCCTTCGACGCCCTCACCCGAACCGGTGCAGCGCCCCTCCATAGGTCTTCAGCCATTTCTCCGCGTCTTCGGTGCGGGGGCAGAGCTGGTGGGTGAGTTTCCAGAAGCGGTGGGAGTGGTTGAGTTCGCGTAGGTGCGCCACCTCGTGGGCCGCGAGATAATCCAGCACGAAGGGCGGCGCCATGATGAGGCGCCACGAGAAGTTGAGGGCGCCGTTGGCAGAGCAGGAGCCCCAGCGGCTCTTGGTGTCGCGCACGGTGATGCGCTTGGCGGGAATGCCGAGGGTCTGGGTGTGGCGTTTCACCGAGGCGGCGAAATCCCGCCGGGCCTCGGCTTCCAGGAAGTCCTGGACCCGGCGGGCCACATGGCTGCTTTCGCCTGAGACCGCGAGGATCGGGCTGCCGTCGCTCGCCGTGGTGGCGTGGGTGACGCCCCTCACGGCCGACCAATGGACGATCCGGTGCGGCACGCCCCGCAGGGGCACGAGGGCGCCCGGCTCGAAGAGCACGCGGGTCGGCACCTTGGCGAGGCGGGTGGCGATCCATCCGCCATGGCTGTCGGCGAAGCGCTGGGCGATGTCGATGCTGGTGCGTTCGGGGATGGTCAGCACGACCTCCCCCGACGCATTCGACACCCGCAGGGTGATGCGCTTGGCGGTCGGACGGCGCTTGAGCGCAACCTTGAGGTTGCGCCCTTCATGGGCGACCTTGAGATGAAGTGGATCCTCGGGGATCCGGCGGAACAGGGCTAATTTCATGTCCGCAATCTGCCCCGCCGGCGGCGCGCTGTCAGCGCAGCCGTTTGCCGCTGGGCGGAACCGACCGGGAGGGTCCTCCGGGGCTTGACGGCTAGGCGGCGACCTGTCCGGCCTTCTCTGAATCGGCATGCTGCCGAATAAAGTCAGCGATTCGAGGAGCGATCTCAGACCGGAAGCGCGACCCGTTGAAGACGCCATAATGGCCCACACCCTTCTGAAGGTGGTAGAGTTTCTTGTCCGCCGGCAGATTGGGCGTGAGGTCGAGGGCCGCGAGCGTCTGGCCGACGCCCGAAATATCGTCCCGCTCGCCTTCGATGGCCATGATGGCGCAACGGCGGATCGACACAAGGTCAACGGGCTTGTCCCGGTGCATCATGTCGCCCTTCGGCAATTCATGCCGCACGAAGACCTTGTCGACCGTCTGGAGGTAGAATTCGGCCGTCAGATCCATGACGGCGAGATATTCGTCGTAGAAATCCCGGTGTTTCTCGGCGGAATCGCCGTCGCCTTCGACCAGATGGTTGAACATGTCCCAATGGGCCGTCACGTGGCGGTCGAGGTTCATGGCCATGAAGCCGGAAAGCTGCAGGAAGCCCGGATAGACGCTCCGCCAGAACCCGGGATGCGACGGGGGTACCCGCATGATGCAATGACGCTCGAACCAGGCGATGCCGCGTTCCTCGGCGAGAAGGTTGACGGCGGTCGGTGACCGGCGGGTGTCGATGGGACCGCCCATGAGGATCATCGAGCGGGGGATCTTCGGGTCGTTCTCGGCCTCCATGCGGGCGATGGCGGCGATGACCGGCACGGCGGGCTGGCAGACCGCCATCACGTGCAGGTCAGGCCCGAAAGCGCGGAACATCTCGATCAGGTAATCGATGTAATCGTCGAGGTCGAAGCGTCCCTCGGCCAGCGGCACCATGCGGGCATCCGCCCAATCGGCGATCATGACCTGATGGGTCGGCAGGAAGGTTTCGACGGTGCCGCGCAGGAGCGTGGCATAATGGCCCGACATGGGGGCGATGATGAGAAGCCGCGGCTGGCTTTTCGCGGCCTTGTGGTCGCGATCGAACGCGATCACGTCGCAGAAGGGCCGCTCCCAGACGATCCGCTCGGTGACTTTCACGTCCTTTCCGTCGATCGTCGTGGTGGGAAGCCCGAAGGCCGGCTTGCCGTAGCGCCGGGTGGTCCGCTCGAACAATTCGCAGGCGGCCGTCACGGTGCGGCCATAGGGCGTTTCGCCCAAAAGATTGCCGGGAATCTCCATGAGGGATTTTGTGGCGTCGGAGGCTGCGCGCGCGGGACCCAGCAACCAATGGGCGGTTTCATACCAATAATAAGAAAGATTCATCTAAAATGTCCCCGCGGGAAGAGCACCCTATTTCGTCGCCAACGCGATTCGAGCTTATTCTCAACCCTATGACTAAAATGTAAGTTCCTTCATCCAAAAGCAAGTTTCCCAAATTTTCCTAAGGATTGACGCCAAAAGACCGTGATCTGCCGCCGATGTCCGAAAATCGGCCGATTCGCGATGGGGACGTGCCCGCGACTTTAATCCGGCGGCGCGACGTGTTCGACGAATTGCTTAAGGCCGTCATGGCTGAAAAGCAGGGTCCGCCCGTCCCGGCGGGCCCAGTCGCGGTCCATCAGCTGCGCCAAAATCGCGGCGCCGAGCGCGCCGCCGAGATGGCTGCGCCGCTCGCTCCAGTCGAGACAGGCGCGGCAGAGCGGTCGGCGGCCCCGCTCCAGTCTCGGCAGGTCGATGCCGAAATCGGCGAAGAAATCGCGGCCCGACGACGTCAGCGCCAAGTCCTCGTCACCGGCGATCAGGCGGCGTCGGCGGAGGCTGTCCAGCATGGCGACGCCCCGCTCGCCCGCCAGATGGTCGTAGCATATCCGCGCCGACCGAAGGGCCTCGTCGGTCGGGCCGACGCGCACACGCACCGCCCCGGTGCGCTGGGCAAGGCCCATCAGAGCCTCCAGCACCTGCGCCACATCGGGCCCCGACAGGCGGAAATAGCGGTGGCGGCCTTGCTTTTCCCCCACCAGCAGATGGGCATCGGCAAGCTTTGCCAGATGGCCGCTCGCAGTCTGGATCGTGACGCCGGCGGCCCGTGCCAGCTCGCTCACCGTCAGAGCCCGGCCATCGATGAGAGCCGTGAGGATGTTGGCGCGCGCCGGATCGCCCAGCAGGGCTGCGACCGAAGCGATGACGGGGCCTTCTTTCATACTTCGACGTTAACCGAAGCTTTGTCGTCGATCAACCGGCTAGAGAGGTCGCCTCATCGTTGGAGAAACTCTCATGATCACCTGCTTCATCCGCTACGAAATCGACCCGTTCAAAGTGGCGGCCTTCGAACACTACGCCCGGGTCTGGGGCGAGGCGATCCCGCGCTGCGGCGCCGATCTCATCGGCTATTTCGCCCCGCATGAAGGCTCGGCAACCACCGCCTATGGAGTCTACAATATCGCCAGCCTTGCCGAATATGAGCGCTACCGCGCCCGCCTGAAGGAGGATCCGGAGGGCCGGGCCAATTATGAATTCGCCAAGGCCGAAAACTTCATCCGGCGCGAGGACCGGATCTTCCTCCGCCTCGCCTCCGCGCCGCACGGAAAGCTCGTGATTCCATGATCGCCGTCATCTTCGAAGTCTGGCCCGCCGAGGGCCGCACGCAGCATTATCTCGAACTGGCGGCGGCCTTGCGGGCCGATCTGGAGCGCATCGACGGGTTCATCTCCGTCGAGCGATTCCAGAGCCTCACCGAGCCCGGAAAACTCCTGTCCCTGTCGATCTTTCGCGACGAGGAGGCCGTGCGCCAATGGCGCAACCTGCCGTCGCACCGCCGCACGCAGGCCGCCGGCAGGGCCGGGGTGTTTCGCGACTACCGGCTGCGCGTCGCCGCGATCCTGCGCGATTACGGTCTCGACGATCGCGGGGAGGCGCCGGCCGACAGCAGGCTGGCGCACGGGGCATCGGAGCGAATCTGACCGCCAGGCCGAGGCCGGCGAGTCGCGTCACGGTCAAGTCTTCCAACGGTCAAGTCTTTCTTGGCGTCGCGCCGAAAGGCCCTATCCTCTTGGGCAATGGAAGAGATCAGACCGACGGCCCTGACGCGCAATGCCCGGCAATTGCGCCTCGATACACTCGTGCGCCTGCGGTGGCTGGCGATCGCCGGACAGGCGCTCGCGGTGGCTCTCGTGCGGTTCGGTCTCGGCTTTCCGCTGCCCTTCGGCCTCTGCTTCGTGGCGATCGTCGCGTCGGCCTTCGTCAACCTGCTGCTGCGCATCGAGTTTCCGGCCAGCCACCGGCTCGGGGACAATCCGGCGACGATCCTCCTCGCCTTCGACATCCTGCAGCTGGCGGCTTTGCTCTATCTCACCGGCGGGCTCGCCAATCCGTTCGCGATCCTGTTTCTCGCCCCCGTTCTCATCTCGGCGACGGCGCTCACGCCGGAGCGGACCCTGGGGCTCGGCCTGCTGGCGGTGGGATTGGCGACCGTGCTGGCCCTCACCCACCGTCCCCTGCCGTGGTATCCCGGCCAGACCCTGACGCTGCCGTTCCTCTATGTGACGGGGATCTGGACCGCGATCCTGCTCGGCACCGTGTTTACGGGCATCTATGCGTGGCGGGTCGCCGAGGAGGCGCGCCAGCTCGCCGAGGCGCTGGCGGCGACCGAACGGGTGTTGTCGCGCGAGCAGCATCTCTCGCAGCTCGACGGCCTCGCGGCGGCGGCGGCCCACGAACTCGGCACGCCGCTTGCCACCATCGCGCTGGTCGTCAAGGAACTGCACCATTCCCTGCCCCAGGACGGGGCGGTGGCCGAGGATCTGCGGCTCCTGCGCGAACAGGTCGAGCGCTGCCGCGGCATCCTCACCAAGCTCACCTCCATGGGGCAGGAGGATTCGGCGTTTCTCGAGACCATCTCGCTCAGCCATCTGGTGGAGGAACTCGTGGAGCCGCAGCGGGCGCTCGACCTCGCGGTCACGGTCAAGATCGGCGGGGAGGGCCCGGAGCCGATGGTCCGGCGCAATCCCGGCGTGGTCTACGGCCTGTCCAACATTCTCGACAACGCGGCGGATTTCGCAAAAAGCCTCGTCAGCCTCGAGGCGCATTGGACGGATCGCGACGTCGTCATCGAGATCAGGGATGACGGGCCGGGCTATGCACCCGACATCCTGCTGCGTGTCGGCGAGCCTTATGTCACCACGCGCAGCGCGGCAGACCGCGTCGGGGACAGCGAGGAAGGCGGCGGATTGGGCCTCGGGCTCTTCATCGCCAAGACACTGCTGGAGCGCTCGGGCGCGCAATTGACCTTGTCCAATGCGGGTTTCCCGGAATCGGGCGCGGTCGCGCGGATCGTTTGGCTTCGCCAGGCGTTTGAAAGAGGTGCGGCAATTTCGCCGCAGGCCGACCGTAAGGGAACTCTCCCGGACGAGAGCAACAATTCCCATATGGGAGATCCAACCGTCTGAGTTGTGCGTACAGGAGCTTGGCGACATGCAGGGAGATGTTCTGATGGCCGACGCGCCGCTGGCGTTCGAAGAGCGTGCCGACAAAAGCCTGTTGATCGTCGACGACGATCGTCCGTTCTCGACCCGGCTGGCGCGCGCCATGGAAGCTCGCGGCTATCAGGTGCGGGTCGCCGAAAGCGTCGCCGAGGGTTTGAGCGCCATCGAGGCGGAAGCTCCGGCTTTCGCCGTCATCGACATGCGCCTCTCGGACGGCAACGGCCTCGACGTGATCGAGCGCCTCAAGAACCGCCGCCCCGAATCGCGGGGCGTTATCCTCACCGGCTACGGCAACATCGCCACGGCGGTGACGGCGGTGAAGATGGGCGCCTTCGATTATCTGGCGAAACCCGCCGACGCGGACGAAATCCACGCGGCCCTGATGGCGACCCCCGGCGAGCGCGCCACCCCGCCGGAAAATCCCATGTCGGCCGACCGGGTGCGCTGGGAGCACATCCAGCGCGTCTACGAACTTTGCGGCCGCAACGTTTCCGAGACCGCCCGCCGCCTCAACATGCACCGCCGCACCCTGCAGCGCATCCTCGCCAAGCGCGCGCCGCGCTAGAAACCCTAGAACCCACCCTGGTGCATCGATTCGGGGTCGGCGAGGCGATGCAGCGTGAGCGCCGCCGAATGCGCGAAACGCAGGGTCACGGCCTTGCGGCGGGCGCCCGGCAGCGGATGGTGGCAGGCATCGCGGATGATCGCCGCGCCGAACGAATCGGCGACGATCAGGCCGCAATCTTCCGGCAGAATCTCGACCGGCATGGTGTCGGGCGCGGCGAAATAGAAACGGTCGCAGAAATCCCGGTAATCGGGCCATTTCCGGTCGGCGCGGAAATCGGCCACGCAGGATTTGATCTCCACGATGGTCAGCACGCCGTTCGAGGACAGCGCCAGCACGTCGGCGCGGCGGCCATTGGCAAGCGTTACCTCCGGCAGCGTGGCGTGCCCGAGCTGGGCGAAAAGCCGCCGCACGCCGCGCTGGACCTTCAAGGCCACGGCGGATTGGCGGCCGTCGGGGCGAAGGATCGGCTGCGGCGCGCCCTGTTGCGCGGGATCGCGGGCCGTCGAATCGGACAAGTCGAGGTCGGACATCCGGGCAGAGTACCCCGACGGACACTCCTTTCAACGGTGCGATTGTCGCGCTTGGCCGCGACGGCCGGCCGTCAGTGCAGCATCAGGTTGCGGGGGGCGAGGTCCTCGAGGATCTCGCTGAGGTCGTCCAGGTGCGGATGGATCGACAGGGCGATCTGGAACGCCGCGCGGGCCTCGTTCAGATGACCGTTGCGCAGGCACACATGGCCGAAATCCGAGATGGCGCCGAAATGGCGCGGTTCCAGCGCCAGCGTGCGCTCGATATCCGCCAGGCAATCCACGTCGCGTTTTTCGATGAAGCACAGCGTGGCGCGGCGGTTCCAGGCCTCGGCCCATTCGGGATAGCGCTCCGTCAGGTCGTCGAGGAGGATGCGGGCGGCGTCGAGCGCGCCCACTTCCATGCCCTCGATGGCCTCGGCCATGATTTCCTCGGCGTCGCGATCCTCGTGCGAGGTCCACAGCGTCCAGATCAGCTCCTCGACCTCCTGCGCCGCCTCGGCGCTCGCAACCTCGGACAATTCGCCAAACAGCTCCCGCAGGCGAGTCGGCACGCCGGGCGCGGGTTTGTGGGCCGACAGGTCCAGGATCAGGTGGAAGACGGGGTCGAGGGTTCGGGCGGAAATCATCGTGGCTTGTTTAAAATCCTTGGCGCGCGACCGCGACACAAAAACCGGTTACGGCACAAAGATAGAGTCGAAAACCCCGGAAACGAGGGGTGGCGCGACCTTTCGGACCGGACGGGGTCGTGCATAGTGGCGCGAAGGCGCGCGAAGAGGTCAAGCTTCCGGCCGCCCGCTCTGGCCCTTACCGTCGAGCTTCGCTAACCTTGCGCCGTCTGGATCCACGGAGACATCATGGAGCGCGATCCACTGCGCCTGGCCTGGAAGACCAGCCCCTGGCGGCACGTCTTTGGGTTCGGGCTCCTGACCCTGTCGGGACTGGTGTTGCTGTTCGGCCTCGATCTCATCCGGGTCGCGACCGATATCGCCATGCGGGCCGAGGACGTCGCCGCCGACGCGGCGGGGTTCCTGCGCCTCACCATCCCCCTCCCGCGCGAGATCGCCGCCGGACCGCTGGTGGTTCTCGAAGGCTTTCCGCTCAGGCCCGACGCGCTCGCCCTGGTGGCCATTGGCGGAATCGTCATCATCCCGCTCGTCATGGCGTTTCTCGCCATCCTGATCGATTGGCTGATCGTGGGGATCGGCGCGAACGTCATCACGCGGATCCGCGCCGCGGTGCTCGATGCGTCGCTGGCGGCCTCGGTCTCCGACGAAACGGAGGTCGCGGCCCTGCATCACGCGGCGGGCGAGGAATTGTCGCGGGAGGGTCGCGCACTCGGCGCGGCGCTCCTGGTGGCCGTGCGCCTCACCGGCATGGTGGCGCTCGCCCTCGCCTATGTGCTGCTGGTCGACTGGCATTCGGGCCTCGCGCTGGCGCTCGTCCTCCTGTTCGGCGCCGCCCTCAACGCCCACCGGCTTCGCCTTCGCATCGATATCGGGCGCCTGCGGGATCGCGAAGGCGAGATGATCGACCGCACCTTCGCGGAGCTCCGCCACCGGGTCCCGGCGATCCGCGCCCATGGCACCGCATCGCTGGAGCGGGAACGGCTCGCCACTACCCTCGCCTCGCGCCACCGACCGGTGGAGAGTCTCGAACGCCGGCTCGCAGCCGTCGAGGCCCTGTCGGTGGCGATGATCATTCTGGCCCCCACGGCGGTCCTCGCAGCGGCGGCCTGGTACGCGGCGGCGTTGTCCGCCAGCCCCGGCTCCCTCGTGGCGAGTTCGCTGGCGGCGGCCCTTGCGGCCTTTGCGCTGCGCGAATCCGTGCAATGGCGCCGCGTCGTCGAACGCACGAAGGCGCTCCTCACCGGCATGAGCGAGATGCTGACCTCGATCCGGCCCCGCCTCCGCGACCTCGTGCCCCAGACCCTGCCCCATAGCGGCGCGCTGGTGGCCGAGGGCGTCTCGGCCTTCGATCCGTCGACCGGCTCCCGCATTGCCGGCCTCGACCTGCGGGTCTCGTTCCCCGCCCACATGGCGCTGACCGGCGACGGGGACGTGGGCCCGCGGGTGCTGGCTTCCGTCCTCGGCGGCGGGCTCTCGCCGTCGACCGGCCACCTGACCTTCGGGGGCATCAACCTGGCGGCCGTACCGGCGACCGAGCGGGCAAGGCGCATCGCGGTGGCCGGCGAGACCGTGCTGATCCCCGGCACCCTGCGGGACAATCTCCTCTATGGCGCCGTCGACGAGGACGGCGAGAGCCGTCTGTCGGAGGCCGTTGCGACGACGGGCCTCGATCGCCTGACCCACGCGCGCGGTCTCTCCGGGACCCTCGACCCCAAGCGGGAGGAGAAGCTCGCGGCCGCCATCGTGGAGGGAAGGCGCGCGGTGCAGGCGGCTTTGGTGACCCAGGACCTCGATCGCTTCGTCGATCCGTTCGAGAAGGATCGCTACAACCGCTACGCGACGGTGGGCGAGAACCTCCTGTTCGGGAAGGCCATCGGCGACACGTTCCGCGAGGACCGGCTGGCCGGCCACCCGTTCATCCGGGCCATTCTGGAGGCCGAGGACCTCACCAAGCCGTTGGCGCGCATGGGACTTTCCATCGCCACCAGCATGATCGAGATCTTCGCCGAGATCCCGGACGGGCACCCGCTTTTCGAACGGTTCTCCTTCTTTTCGGCCTCCGACCGCCCCTATTTCGAGGATCTGGTGGAGCGCCGCCGGGAAAATCGCCGCGGGGTGCAGACCGGACGCGACCAGGAGCGCCTGATCGGGCTGGCGCTTCGCTACAACGAAAGCCGCCACCGCCTCGGCCTGGTGGAGGAGGCCCTGGAGGCGCGCATCGTGACGGCGCGGGCGGATCTCGCCCGCATGCTGCCGGTGAGCCTCCAGCCCGCCATCGAATTCTACGATGCGTCCCGCCTCTGTGCCGCCGCGAGCGTTCAGGACAACCTGCTGTTCGGGCGCGTGGCGGCCGATCAGGCGGGCGCGCAATCGGCGATCCAGGAGGTCATCCGCCGGGTCCTCACCGATCGCGGCCTCGACGCCGAAGTGGCGCGGATCGGGCTGAACACGCCCATCGACCTGCCGGGCGGCGACCTCACCTTGAGCGAGATCGCCATGATCGATCTGGTGCGTTGTCTCGTGCGGCGGCCCGACATTCTGGTGGTGCAGCGGGCGCTCGAAGGCCTGCCCACGGCAGCGGCCGAGGCGCTGGTGACGAACCTGCGCCGTTCGCTGATCGGGCGCGGCCTCGTCCTCGTCACGCCGGAGATCACCCCCGCAATGGAACAGCCGCCCTTCGATGCCGTCGTGCGGTTCGAACGCGGGGTGCCCCGGGTCGAACAGCGCCAGGCGGCGGCGCCCGCGGAGGCTTTGAGCGCATGAGGCATTGCCGCTTGACCATCCGGCCCCATCTGCTCATGTGTGCCAGCGCACATGCGATGGCTTCCGGATCGGTGATGATCACGACATGACGAGGCGTGCCCTATCCTCTGGTGACCTCCAGATCCGATTCTGGGGAGTCCGGGGTTCGACCTGCGCTTCGGGTCCCCAATTCGTCGCGTTCGGCAGCCATACGCCGTGCATCGAGATTCGCTGCGGCGAGCGGCTTTTCATCATCGATGCGGGCACGGGGCTGGCGGCGCTCGGGACCCATCTTGCCAACACGGCGCCCGCCACCGTCGACATTCTGTTCAGCCATCTGCATCTCGATCACATCAGCGGCCTGCCGTTCTTCAAGCCGGCGCTTCTCAGCACCGACCGGGTCATCCGCACCTTCTGCGGCAATCTCGACGGGGAGAGCGCGCAGGCGTCGCTCGACCGCCTCTATTCCCCGCCGCTGTTTCCCGTCACTCTCGACGAATTGCCGGCGCAATTCGAACATCACGGCTTCAAGGCGGGCGACACGCTGTCCTTCGCCGACGGCACGCGGGTGGAAACGCACCTCCTCAACCATCCGGGCGGCGCGACAGGCTACCGCTTCACCCATGGCGGCCGGGTCGTCTGCTACATCAGCGATATCGAGCACACCGAACCGTGGCCGGATCCCGCCCTGACCCGTTTCGTGCGGGATGCCGACCTGATGATCTATGACGGCATGTTCTCGGATGCCGAATACACCCGCTGCCAGGGTTGGGGCCATTCCACATGGCACAAGGGCGTCGAACTGGCGAAGGCCGCCGGCGTGAAGTCCCTCGCGATCTTCCACATCTTTCCCGGCCACGACGACGCCTTCCTGTGCACCGCCGAAGCCGAGATGCAACTCGCCATGCCCACCGCCTTCGTCGCGCGGGAGCGGCAATCCCTCGCCTTCGCGCCGCTCGCACCCGACGAGCCGGTTGCGGATCGGCCACTTCCCGCTAAGGTGCCGGCTCACTAGAGCGCGGGGGCCGTCGCCGGTGTCGGCATCGTGCTCCGGAAACCCGGCAACCATCTCCTTCGTCGAGCGGGCGAACCATGCCAACACCCATCCTGGTCACCGGCGCGGCCGGCTTCATCGGCTATCATGTGGCCGAGCGGCTCCTGCGGGACGGCCATCAGGTGGTGGGCGTCGACAGCTTCACGCCGTATTACGACCTGAGCCTCAAGGAAGCGCGCTTTTCGCGTCTCCTGCCGCACAACACCTTCCTGGGCGAGCGGTTGGATCTGGCGGATGCCGAAGCGACGCGAGACCTGTTCGCGCGGCACCGGTTCCGGCGCGTCATCCATCTGGCGGCGCAGCCCGGAGTGCGCTTCGTCGATCCGCAGCCTTACGTGGCGTCCAACATGGTGGCGTTCACCAACATGCTGGAGGCTTGCCGGCACGGCGGCGTCGAGCATCTGGTCTATGCGTCGTCGAGTTCGGTCTATGGCGCCAACCGGCAATTGCCATTCAGCGAACACGCCGCCGCCGATCATCCGATCAGCCTCTATGCGGCGACCAAGAAGGCGAACGAGATGATGGCGCATTCCTATGCGCATCTGTTCGGATTGCCGGTCTCGGGCCTGCGTTTCTTCACCGTCTACGGACCCTGGGGCCGGCCCGACATGGCGGTCTATACGTTCACCCGCGCCATCGCCGAGGGGCGCCAGATCAACGTCGCCCATGCGGGCAAGGTGTGGCGTGATTTCACCTATGTGGACGACATCGTGGAAGGCATCGTGCGCCTCGCGTTCCACGATGCGACGCCGGACCCCTCGTGGAACGCGGAAGCGCCCGATCCGGCGACCAGCAGCGCGCCCTACCGGCTCTACAATATCGGCAACGACCGGCCCGAGGAGGTCAACACCCTGATCGCGCTGATCGAGAAAGCGCTCGGGCGAAAAGCCAACCGAGTCGATGTCCCGCTGCCGCCCGGCGACGTTCTGGAGACCCGCGCCGACGTGTCGGCCCTGCACCGCGCCGTGGGCTTCGCGCCGTCGATTTCGCTGGAGGACGGCATCGGGAGGTTCGTGGAATGGTACCGGGGATATCACGGCAACTGATATGCTGATCGTCCTCACCCTCGTCGCGTCCGCCCTCATGTCGGTCTTGCTGATCGTCCTGATGAAACCGCTCCTCTTACGCTACGCATTGGCGCGCCCGAATGCGCGTTCGAGCCACCGAATTCCGACGCCGCAGGGTGGCGGCATCGCCGTGATGGCGGCCACGCTCGCGGTCGCGGCGACGGCGCTGTTGTGGGCCGGCGCATCGCCAGGCCCGTTCGCGATCGTCGCGGTGGCTCTCGTGACGCTCGGTCTCGTCGGCGGCATCGACGACATTCGCCCGTTGCCCGCGCGCCCGCGGCTTCTCCTCCAGGTGATGGCGGTCGTGGCCGTGCTCTTCACAATGGAGGTTCGCATCTTGCCCGAGGCGGTTCCGCTGGTCGTCGAGCGCGCCTTTCTGTTGCTCGGCGGCGTCTGGTTTGTGAACCTCGTCAATTTCATGGACGGACTCGATTGGATCACCGTCGCCGAAATGGTGCCCATCACCGGCTTTCTGGCGGTTCTCGGCCTGTGGGGATTCGCGCCGCTTCCCGCGCTGCTCGCCGCCGCCCTTTGCGGCGCGCTCATCGGGTTTGCGTATTTCAACAAGCCGGTGGCGAAACTCTTTCTCGGCGATGTCGGGTCTTTGCCCATCGGCCTCGGCGTCGGCTGGCTTCTGCTACAACTTGCCGGCACCGGCGCGCTTACGGCGGCGATCCTGCTGCCGCTTTACTATCTGGCGGACGCCACCATCACGCTGCTGCGCCGCCTCGCGCGGCGCGAGAAGGTGTGGGAGGCGCATCGCAGCCATTTCTACCAGCAGGCGACGACAAACGGTTATTCGGTGATGGCGGTGAGCGCGCATGTGTTTGGGCTCAATCTCGCGCTGGCGGCGTTGGCGGCCTGGACGATCCACACTCCCACGCCGTTCGTGCAGGTCGCAGCGCTCCTCATCGGCTGCGCCCTCGTCGGCGCGTTGCTGCGGCGTTTTGCGACGAAGCGTCCGGAGCAATCGCAATGAACGGCCCGCTCATCGCCCTCACCGGCGCCACCGGATTCATCGGCCGCCATCTGGTGGCGGATTTGACGAAGCGCGGCTATCGCGTGCGCGTACTGCTGCGCCGTCCCGCCGATGTGCCGGAGGGCGCGAGCGGCGCCGTCATCGGCGATATCGCGTCGCCGCACAACATGGCGGCGGCGTTGCGCGACGTGGATGCGGTGGTGCATTCGGCGGGCCTTGCCCACGCCATGTCGGGCAGACCCGAGGACGATTATCGCGCCATCAACACGCAAGGCACGCTGAACCTCGCCCGCGCGGCGGAGCGCGCCCATGTGAAGCGCTTCGTGTTCCTGTCCTCCATTCGCGCCCAGACCGGACCGGTGGCCCTGGCGCCGGTGACGGAGGCCGATGAGCCGCACCCCACCGACGCCTACGGCCGCTCGAAGCTCGAAGCCGAGCAGGGCCTGGAAACACTGGGAATCGACTGGGTGGCGTTGCGTCCGGTGCTGGTCTACGGGCCGGGCGTCAAGGGCAACATGGCGGCGCTCGTGAGCCTCGCGCAATCGCCCTGGCCGCTGCCGCTGGGGGGGTTGAGGGCGCGGCGCTCCCTGCTCTCCCTCGACAACCTCGCCTCCGCGGTCGATGCGGTGCTGCGCGCGCCGGGCCCGTTGCGCCGTCCGCTGATCGTCGCCGAGCCAGAGCCGCTGAATATCGCCGAGATCGTCGGCGCCCTGCGCTCGGGGCTCGGGCGCGGTCCGGGCCTCGTGCCGGTGCCCTCGGTCCTGCTGCGCCTCGGCGCCATGCTGGCGGGGAAGTCGGAAGCGTTCGACCGGGTGGCGGGTTCGCTGGTAGCGCTGCCCGATGCGTTGATCGACCTGGGCTGGCAGCCGGTCAGTTCGACGCGAGACGGACTGGCACGTCTGGCTCGAGAGTTTTCGCCCGGCGGCTGAATTCCGGAATCGCCTCCTCGAACACGCGTTCGGCTTCCTGCCGGTCATTGGTCGCGAGCGCCCGGCCGAGAATATCCAGCCATTCGTCGACGCGCTCTCGGTCGGCGAAGATGGGCTTCGCGGCCATGACGCCGTCGATGCCGATCTCGGCCCGGGGCTCCTCGCGGGCGAACAGGATCTCGTGCAGGCGCTCGCCGGCCCGGGTTCCCGTCACGGCGATCTCGATTTCCTCGCCGGGCTCGAACCCCGCAAGCCGGATCATCCGCTCGGCAAGCTCGATGATGCGCACCGGCTGGCCCATTTTCAGCACATAGACCGAAGCGCGCTGGTCGCGGTTCGAGCCGTCATGCAGCACGCGGCCTTCCTTGTCGGCATGCGACGCGGAGGTCAGCACCAGATCGGCGGCTTCGCGGGTGGTCATGAAATAGCGCACCATGTCGGGATGGGTCACCGTCACCGGTCCGCCGCGGGCGATCTGCGCCTTGAACTTGGGCACCACGGAGCCGACGGAGCCGAGCACGTTGCCGAAACGCACGGCGATCAGACGCGTCGAGCCGCCACGGCCCATGAACTCCGCATCGAGCGCCTGGCAGTACATCTCGGCGAAGCGCTTGGTGGCGCCGAGCATCGACACGGGATCGATGGCCTTGTCGGTGGAGATCATAACGATGGCGGCGGCCCCCGCCTCGACGGCCGCGTCGGCGACGTTCTGGGAGCCGAACACGTTGGTCTTGATACCCTCGGTCCAGTTCTTTTCCAGATAGGGCACATGCTTCAGCGCCGCGGCGTGAAACACCACGTCGGGCGAAAACTCGTTCATGACCTCGCGGACGCGTTCGCGGTCGCGCACATCGGCGATCTCGCCCTCAACCTCCGTGTCGCTCGACAGGATCGTGGGATTTTCGAGGATCTGGTAGAGAGAAGGCTCCGAGCTGTCGAGGATCAGCAGGTGGCTGGCGCCGAACGCCACCACGCGGGTGCAGATTTCCGACCCGATGGAGCCGCCGCCGCCAGTCACGAGAACGCGTTTGCCCCGGATGAAATTCTCCAGCCGCGCGCGGTCGATCTGCACGGTCGGCCGCAACAGCAGGTCCTCGATTTCGAGCGGCGCAAGCTCGGCATCCCGCATGCCTTCGCCGAGCGATGTGACGCGCACCAGAGGCAGGCCGAGACGGCGCGCGCGGGCGATCAGCATGTCGGGATGGGCCTCTGGCGCCAGCGCACTCGGGGTGGCGACGAGACGGCGGATCGGCACGCCGCGCTCCTGGAAATCCTGCACCACCTGGTCTAGATCCGCGAAGGTGCCCAGCACCGGTACGCCGCGAATCGACTGGCCGAGATCGTCCGCCCGGTACGACAGCACACCCTGGGGCTGAAGCTTCTTGACCGCGCCCGATTCGATCGCCCGCAGCATCACCTCGATGTCGCTGCCACGCCCCAGCAACAGCGTCGGGGTGTTGGCATGCCGCTGCAGCGTCTGCCGGGATTGGGCATATTTGACGTAACGGAAGGCGAGGCGCGGGCCGCCCAGAAAGAACATCTGGATGAGCCAGTACAGCGCGATGGTGATCTTGCCGAAGAAGAAGAATCCGAAAATCTGCGGCGAGACCAGGATGTAGTCGACCACCAGCAGGGTGAGCGCCAGCACGCTCGACGCGCGGAAGATGTTGTAGAGATCTGGCAGCGACGCGAACCGCCATTTGGAGCGGTAGAGCTGGAAGAACCAGTAGACGAATCCGGCAAACAGCACGAAGGGCGGCAGCACATAGGGCAACTGGCGCAGATGCTGGGTGAGCAGAAAGCCGTCGAAGCGCACGTAGAAGGTCGCGACGACGGCAAAAGCCGTCATCACGAGATCATGCGCGATGATGAGGGTTTTCTTGAGATCCTGGCGAGTCATGAGCCCATGTCGAATTCTGAGAGCGGGGTATCTGCCGCGGGGGGACCTTTGTCAATCTGAGAGGGTTGCGGGTTAACGTTGCGTTACGGTTGGTCGAGGGGCCTCTCGGCGACGATCACCAGCCCGCCCGGTTCGCGGGTGACGTGGGCGGCGATGCCGAAGCTCGCGGCGAGAAGGCCGGGTGTGAAAACCTCCTCGGGCGCCGCGTGAGCGCGAATGCGTCCGTCATCCAGCAGCACCACGTCGTCGGCGAAGCGCGCCGCCAGGGTCAGGTTGTGCATGATGGCGACGACCATTACGCCCGCCGCCGCCTGGGCTTTCAGGACCTCGAGCACCACCAGCTCGTGGCGCGGATCGAGCGCCGCCACGGGCTCGTCGACGAGAAGCACCGGAGCTTGCGTGGCGAGCGCCCGGGCGAGCAGCACCCGGGCGCGCTCGCCGCCCGACAATTCGGTGGCGGGGCGCGCTTCGAAACCCCGCAAGCCCACGGCCGCGATGGCACCAGCCACCGCTTCGCGGCCCCGCGGCGACAGCGCGTCGGGCTCCTCGCGATGGGGCAGGCGTCCCAAGGCCACCACGCTCTCGACGGGGATCGGCCACGCCACGGAGCCGTTCTGCGCCAGATACGAGACGGCCCTCGCGCGCTCGCGTCCGCCGAGATGCGCTAGGTCCCGGCCGTCCAGCGTCACCTTGCCTTCGCCGGGCGAGAGCAGGCCGGCGAGGCTTCGCAGCAAGGTCGTCTTGCCGGCGCCGTTGGGACCGACCACCACCGTGAAGCGGCCCGGCGACAGCGCGAGATCGATCCCGCGCAGCGCATCGCGGTTGCCGAGGCGCACGGTGAGTCCCACTGCGACGAGGCGGCTCATGCGGGAACCTCCGACAGCTCGGCTTTCCGCCGGGCGATCACCCAGAGGAAGAACGGCACGCCGAGCAAGGCCGTCAGGACGCCGATCTTGATTTCCGCCGCGGAGGGAATCAGCCGCACGGCGCAATCGGCGGCGAGCAGCAGCGCCGCGCCGGCCAGACCGGATGGAATCATGGTCCGGGCCGGATCGTAGCCCACGAAAGGCCGAATGAGGTGCGGCGCCACCAGCCCGACGAAACCAATCGAACCGGCGACCGCCACCGACGCGCCGGTGCCGATGGCGGCGCCCCCGACGATGAGAAGCCGCAGGCGATTGGTGTCGATTCCGAGGCTGCGCGCCGTCTCGTCGCCCAGCGACAGGGCCCGCAGGCCGGGCATGGCGGCAAGCAGCATGAGCGTCGCCACGACGATGAAGGGAGTAGCCAACCCCACATGCGCCATAGAGCGGTCCTCGAAGGACCCCAGCAGCCAGAACACGATCTCGGTCACCGCGAAGGGATTCGGCGACAGGCTGATGGCGAGCGACGTGCCGGCCCCCGCGAGGCTGCCGATGGCGAGGCCCGCTAAGACCAGCACCACGATGGTGGCGTTGCGCCCGGCGACCATCACCACCAGCGCGATGGAGGCCAGCGCCCCGAGGATCGCCGCCACCGGCAGCATCCACGACAGCGCTCCGACGAGGCCGAAATAGAGCACGGTCACGGCCCCGAGCGCCGCCGCCTGCGGCGCGCCGAACACGGCGGTGTCGGCCAGCGGGTTGCGCAGCAATCCCTGCAGGGCAGCGCCGGTGAGGCCGAAGATTCCTCCGATCATCAGCGCCAGCAGGGTGCGGGGCAGGCGAATGTCCCGCACCACGATGGTGGCGCTGCCGAGATCGACGAACAGGGCGCGCAAGGCCGCGAGAGGGCCGATAGGCGCCGGCCCGATGGCGAGCGACGCAATGGCGAGGGCGGTGAGCAGGATCAGGAGGCCGGGGATCAGGAGGGTGCGGGGCATGAGGGCGCTTCTCCCGCCGCCTTCCGGCGAGGGGTCGAGGGGTGGGGCTCGAAAAGTCCTAGCACGACAGGGCGCGGGCGAGACAATGTCGACATACGACCTTTCGGCCCACCCAACCCGCAGGGGACCGCACCTCTCCCCGGCGGGGAGAGGTCGAGCGAAGCGAGGGTGAGGGGGTGAGCCTATCCGGGCGCCGCGCGACCCCTCACCCGGCCCTTGCGGTCCGACCTCTCCCTCAGGGAAAGGTGACGCGCCCCCGGCCCACCTGGCTGGCGATCGCGACAGCGTTCGTACGTGCCACTCGCCCGGGACCATGCTACCAACCGGCTGATCCTCCGTCCTCGCGAGCCGCTGCATGAACCCGCTTTTCGCCAATATCCCCACCACCATCTTCGAGGTGATGTCGGGCCTCGCCCGCGACACCGGGGCGATCAACCTGGGACAGGGGTTTCCGGACGATCCGGGCCCAGAGGATGTGCGCCGGAAGGCCGCCGATGCGGTGCTCAACGGCTATAACCAATACCCCTCCATGATGGGCCTGCCGGAATTGCGCAGCGCGATCGCGGCGCATTACGCCCATTGGCAGGGTCTCGATCTCAATGCCGACACCGAGGTCATGGTGACCTCGGGAGCGACCGAAGCCCTCGCAGGCGCGATCCTCGGGCTGGTCGAGCCCGGCGACGAGGTGGTGCTGTTCGAGCCGATGTACGACGCCTATCTGCCGCTGGTGCGTCTGGCGGGCGGAATCCCGCGTTTCGTGACCCTCCAGCCGCCGCATTTCCGCCTCACCGAGGAAGCGCTCGCGAAGGCATTCTCGCCGAAGACCAAGGCGGTGTTGTTCAACAATCCGCTCAATCCCACGGCGACGATCTTCTCGCCCGAGGATCTCGCCCTGCTGGCGGATTTCTGCCGGCGGTTCGACGCCATCGCGATCTCTGACGAGGTCTGGGAGCATGTGTCGTTCGACGGTCGCCGCCATCAGCCGGTGCTGGGGCTCGATGGCATGCGCGAGCGCAGCGTCAAGATCGGCTCGGCGGGCAAGATCTTCAGCCTTACCGGCTGGAAGGTCGGTTTCGTGTGCGCGGCGCCGCACATCCTGAAGGTGCTGGCGAAATCGCACCAGTTCCTCACCTTTACGACGCCCCCTAACCTCCAGACGGCCGTGGCCTATGGCCTCGGCAAGGACGACAGCTATTTCGACACGATGCGGCGCGACTTCGCCCGCAGCCGCGACCGCTTCACGGCGGGCCTCGAAACCCTCGGCTTTTCGGTGATCCCGAGCCAGGGCACGTATTTCCTCAATATCGACATTGCGCCGTTGGGCGAAACCGACGACGTGGCGTTTTGCCGGCGCCTCGTGGTGGAACACGGGGTGGCGGCGATTCCCGTCTCCGCCTTCTATGCCGAAGGCGCGGTCAGGAACGTCGTGCGGTTCTGTTTCGCCAAGAAGGACGCGACCCTCGATACGGGACTGGAGCGCCTCGCCGGGCTCGTCCGCAAAGGCAGGTGACCGATTGGACCAACGAGGGGGTCGAGATAGTGCGGCGGGGCGTTGTTTCCTGTCGCGGAACCTCCTAGCCTCCCGGTCACGACAACCTTTGGAGTGCCGCCCTCGATGATCCGTTTTCTCGCCTCGCTTGCCCTGGCGTTCGCCCTTGCCACCGTCGCTCACGCGCAGGAGCGTGTCGTCAACGTCTATAACTGGTCCGATTACGTGGACCCGAAGGCTCTGGATGAGTTCACGAAGACCACCGGCATCAAGGTCGTGTACGATACCTACGACAACAACGAGATCGTCGAGACCAAGCTTTTGGCCGGCAAATCGGGCTACGATCTCGTGGTCCCCTCCGGCCCGTTCCTGCAGCGCCTGATCGGCGCGAAGGTTTTCCAGAAGCTCGACAAGGCGAAGCTGCCCAATCTCGCCAATCAATGGCCCGAGGTGACCCAGCGTCTCGCGGTCTTCGATCCGGGCAATCAATACGCCGTCAATTACATGTGGGGCACCACCGGCATCGGCCTCAACCTCAAGAAGGTGCGCGACATCCTGGGCGATATTCCGCTCAACACCTGGGACCTGGTGCTCAAGCCCGAGGTCGTCTCCAAGCTGAAGGCCTGCGGCATCTACATGCTCGATTCGCCCGAGGACCTGTTTCCCGGCGTCCTCGCCTATCTGGGGCTCAACCCCGATTCCAAGCGTAACGAGGATCTGACGAAAGCCGGCGACGCCTTGTTCCGCGTGCGCGGCAACATCCAGAAGTTCCACTCGTCGGAATACATCAACGCCCTGGCGAACGGCGATATCTGCGTCGCAATCGGCTATTCGGGCGACATGATCCAGGCCCGCAACCGCGCCACCGAGGCCAAGAACGGCGTCGAGATCGCCTATGTGATTCCGCGCGAGGGCGCGCTCATGTGGTTCGACAGCTTCGCGATCCCGGCCGACGCCAAGAACGTCGCCGAGGCGCACGAATTCATCAACTTCATGTTGCGGCCGGAAATCGCCGCCGCGAACACGAATTTCGTCTCCTACGCGTCGGGCAATCTCGCAGCGAAGAAATTCGTCGACGAGGCGATCCTCAAGGATCCGGGGATTTATCCGGATGACGCGACCTTCAAGCGTCTGTTCACCAATACGGCCTACGACGAGCGTTCGCAGCGAASGGTCACGCGGCTCTGGACGCGGGTGAAAACCGGTCGTTAATCCGACGCTCAGGTTCGGTTTTCAATCATGAGCCGCCTGATTTGCTCCGCCTCCGGGCGGAGCTTTCGTTTCGAGAGGGTCGCCATGTCCGTTTTTCCCGCCCGCATCGTCCGCGTCGCGGCCTGCCTCGTGTGGGTCGCCGCCGCCCCCGCTTTCGCGCAGGAGCAGAAGGCTCCAATCGTCCCCACCATCAGCGTCATGGGCACCGGCGAGGCCGAACTGAAGCCCGATTTCGCCCGCATCCTCGTATCGGTCGAGACGCAGGCCGATACGCTGGCGCAGGCCTCTTCGGCCAATAACGCGGCGAGCGAACGGGTGCTGGAGCGCATCCAGTCCCTCGGCATCAAGAAAGACGATATCCGGACGGTGAATTTCCAGGTCTTCCAGAGCCCACAGGTCGAGAAGCCGGCCCGCCCGACGCCGAAATTCACCGCCAATCACCAGATTCAGGTCACCACCCGGGACCTGCCGGGGCTCGGCAAGCTCGCGGGCGAAATCCTCGCCAGCGGCGACATGACGTTCCAATCCGTCTCGTTCGGCCTCGACCGGCAGGATGCGGGCGCCGACAAGGCGCGGGAGGCCGCGGTCGCCGACGCGCGCCGCCAGGCCGGAATCTACGCCAAGGCGGCCGGCGTGACCCTCGGTCRCCTGATCGAGATCCGCGACGGCTCGGCCCAGCCCTATCAGCCGCAGCCGGAAATGCGCATGCGCATGGCCATGGCGAAGGGCGCCGATGAGGTGCCGATCGTCCCGCCGGCGACCATCCGCTACAATGCGGGGGTGCAGATGGTGTGGGAGATGGTGGCCCAGCCCTAGGCCGCGCGGGGGATCTCGGTCATCACCGCGTAGAGGGCCGCAGCCTCGCGGGTCGCGCGGATGCGGTCCACGAGACCGGGTTCGCGCAGCACGCGGGCGACCCGGGCCAGGGCCTTGAGGTGGTCGGCCCCCGCCCCTTCGGGCGCCAGCAGCAGGAACAGGATATCCACGTGCTCCCCGTCCAGGGCCTCGAAATCGATGGGCTTTTCGAGTCGCGCGACGAGGCCGAAGATCCGGTCGAGACCCGGAAGCTTGCCGTGGGGGATGGCGACGCCTTCGCCGATCCCCGTGGAGCCGAGCCGCTCGCGCTGCAGGAGCGCTTCAAAAATCATGCCCTCGTCAAGATTGAGCAATCTTGCCGAATGGGCCGCCAATTCCTGCAAGGCTTGCTTTTTGCCGCTGACCCGCAGCGCGGGCAGTACGGCCTGAGAATCGAGAAAATCCAGCAAGGGCATTGATCAAGCTACGTCCGTTTTGAAGCCTTGGAGGCCTCGCGGGGTTTCAGGCAGCCGTTGCAAGACGCAACCGATGCCAAACACAACTCAAGAGCAAAACCCGGGCCAAAGGAGGGGCCGCCCCTCAAGGCTCGCCCAGCGGCGGATCGACCCAACCGATCGCCCCGTCGCTGCGGCGGTATACGACGTTAATGCGGCGGGTGCTAGCGTGGATGAAAACCAGCGCCGGCGAGCCTGTGAAATCCAGCTGCATGACGGCGTCGCTGACCGACAAGCTGTGCAGTGGCTTGGTGGTTTCCGCCACCACGATGGGGTGGAATCCCTCCTCCTCGACGGATTCGTCGCTGGGGGATTCGAACACCAGATAGGGTGCCTGCCGGCCATTGGCCCGGGCGGCGGCCGACGCCGAATGCTCTTTGAGGCGGCGCTTGTATCGCCGCAGCCGCTTCTCGATCCGTTCGGCGGTCTGGTCGAAGCTCGCATAGGCGTCCGGCGCATTTCCCGAGGCTTCGAGGGTCATGCCGGAGCTCAGATGGAGGACGCAGTCCGTGCGGAATCCGATGCCATCCCGCGCGACGGTCACGTGCCCCGAATATCCGCCGCTGTAATATTTCGAGAGAGCGCTTTCGACCCTTTCCTCGACCTGCGCCCGCAGCGTCTCGCCAATGTCGAGGTTTTTGCCCGATACCCTCAACGTCATATCGTCCTCCATTGTTATTAGCGTTCTTGGTTTGATGATGAGGCTTCCCATGGGTAATACAAGCCCGAAACATCTCACGGCGACGGCGTCGCCGCCTGACGCATACGCCGTCGCTGCGACGAGGGGGGAATGCGAAGGGCCTCGCGGTATTTGGCGACCGTGCGCCGCGCGATGGCGATTCCGGATGCCTGCAAATTTTGGGCAATTGCATCGTCCGACAGCACAAAGCCACGCTTCTCGGCGGCGATGAGCGCCTTGATGCGATGGCGGACCGCCTCGGACGAATGGGTCGCCGTCCCGTCGGCGCCGCTCAAGCTGGTGCTGAAGAAATATTTCATCGGAAACGTGCCCCGATCCGACCCCAGCGCCTTGTTGGCGGTGACCCGCGAAACGGTGGATTCGTGCATCCCGATGACTTCCGCCACCGAGCGCAGGGTCAGCGGCCGCAGATGCCCCGCTCCGTGGTGGAAGAAGCCCTCCTGCTGGCGGACGATCTCGCTTGCCACCTTGAAGATGGTGGTGGCGC
Organism: Microvirga sp. P4_A5; assembly: GCF_056402495.1. Lineage (NCBI taxonomy): Bacteria > Pseudomonadati > Pseudomonadota > Alphaproteobacteria > Hyphomicrobiales > Methylobacteriaceae > Microvirga > Microvirga sp. P4_A5. The sequence continues at coordinate 64,184 of NZ_JBFUHH010000003.1, forward strand.
GCTGGTCGAGGGCGCGGGAGAGCCAGGCGGCGCTTCGCGCACATTCGCCCAGAAAGGCCTGATCGGCCTTGCTCCGCGCCGATTGGGCGATCTGGGCGTGATAGGAGCGATCGACCGACAGACGCGGAACTGTCGTGGCGTTGAGCTCGATCTCAAAACCGCCGCCGGGCGCCGGCCGCACGAAAACGTCGGGCACCAGCGCGTCGATGGGAGCGGCGCCGAACGCAAGGCCCGGTTTAGGATCGAGGCCGCGGATCTCGGCGATCATCGCGTTCAACCCGCTTTCGGCCACGCCGCAAAGCCTGCAGAGAGCCGCGTGGTCGCGTCGTGCCAGGAGATCGAGGCGGGCCAGCAGGATGTCCATGGCGGCGTCGAGCCGGCCTCGCTCGACGAGCTGAATTCTCAGGCATTCGGCGAGATCTCGCGCTGCGATGCCGGGGGGATCGAAGCTCTGGACGAGGCGCAAGGCCGCGAGCACGGTCTCGACGTCGAGCCCCAGGGCCTCGGCGATCTCCTGTGTGTCCTCGACGAGATACCCGGCTTCACTGAGCGAGTGGATGATGTACCGGCCAGCCTGCCGCAGCGGCGCGTCAACGGTCGCCAGATCGAGCTGGGATTCCAGGTGACCGGCGAGACTGACCCGACCCGCGTTCGTCGCGTCCAGATCGGCGCTGCCCTCGCTTGCCACCGAGCCGCCCGCCTGTCCGGATTTCGCCGAGAGGCCTTGCGGATGCCGGGCGCCCGCGGAAGGGAAGATGCGGCGGATCATCCGGTCGGACTGGCGCGCCGCGAGGGTTTTCGGATCGAGCGCGGCGGCATCGGGGGATTCGTCGGCATGCTGCAGCAGCGGGTTGCGTTCGAGCTCGGCATCGACGAAAGCCGCGAGTTCGAGATGGGACAATTGCAGCAGCTTGATCGATTGCAGCAATTGCGGAGTCATGGTCAGGGATTGTCCCTGCCGCAGCTCCAGCCGTTGCGATGAACTCATGCGCGTTCCACCAAACCTTCGCTCAGGTTTAGAGCGTCGCCGCAGTCCCGTCAAAAGCGCCGGATGCGCGGGAGCGCGCTAGAGCCTGAAATCCTCGCCGAGATAGAGCCGGCGCACATCCTCGTTGGCGACGATCGCATCGGGCTGGCCCTCGGTCAGGACCCGGCCCGAATGGATGATGTAGGCGCGGTCGATGAGACCCAGCGTCTCGCGCACGTTGTGGTCGGTGATGAGAACCCCGATGCCGCGCCGGGTCAGGTGTCGCACGAGATTCTGGATGTCCCCCACCGCGATCGGGTCGATGCCCGCGAAGGGTTCGTCGAGCAGCATGAAAGTGGGATCGCCCGCGAGCGCCCGGGCGATTTCGCAGCGCCGCCGCTCGCCGCCCGACAGCGCGATCGAGGGCGATTTTCGCAGGCGCTCGATGTTGAATTCCTCCAACAGCGAATCGAGCTTTCGCTCCCGTTCCTTGCGGCTCGGCTCGACGATTTCGAGCACCGCGCGAATGTTGTCCTCCACATTCAGGCCGCGAAAGATCGAGGCCTCCTGCGGCAGGTATCCGATGCCGAGGCGCGCGCGCCGGTACATCGGCAGATGCGTGACGTCGTGCCCGTCGAGGCTGATCACGCCGCGATCGGCCGAAACCAGCCCGGTGATCATGTAGAAGATGGTGGTCTTGCCCGCGCCGTTGGGCCCCAGCAGGCCGACCGCCTCGCCGGCGCGCAGGCTCAAGGCCGCGTCGTACACCACGGTGCGGCCGCCATAGCTCTTCTGCAGGCCCTTGACGGCCAGCACCCCGGCGGCGCCGAAGGTTGCCTGACCCTCGAAGCGGTCGAAGGATTGCGCCCGCGCGGTGCCGACCGGTTCGGGCACCGGGGTTGCGACGCGGCCTGTGGGGGAACGGCTGAAAAGAGGTTTCAACGGAACATATCGCCTAAAGAGAACATCGCCCGGATGGGAACGACAGGTTTCACCACGGGTCAGTTGGTGGCGGGCTTCTGCGGCTTCGGTTTGGCGCCGCTGGCCGGAGGCGGCGTCGTCGGCGCGTTGCTGCCGGGTACGAAGAGCGCGCGGACACGGCCGCCGGGCTTGGTTTCCACATTGGCGATGCCGGTATTGAGATCGTACACCACGCGCTCGCCGCGCGTGACGTTCGGGCCGTCGCTGAGGGTCGCGTTGCCGATCAGGAAGATCTTGTTGGCGATGCGGTCGAAGGTGGCGTCGTTGCCGGTCGCCACTTGCGTCTTCGACACGATGGTGACGGGGCCCTTGCAATCGATCTTCTTGATCGAGCTGTCGTCCGATCCCATGGGACCCGCGGGCGCGGGAGCGCCGGGCGCGGCGTCGCGCTTCTGTTCGTACAGAACCGTCATCAGCGTGCAGTTCATGGTGCTGTCGCCCTGGACCGCCACCACGTTGCCGGCGAACACCGCCCGCCCTTCCTTGTCGTAGACGTCGAGGCGGTCGGCATCGATCTTGATCGGCTCCTTGCTGGAGCCGAAGCTGCCAAAGCCCGCCGCACGCTCCTTGGTGGTGGGCTGGGCCATGGCGGCCGACAGCATCGCCGGCAGGCCGAGGAGAAGCGCGCCGCAGAATGCGGCGTGTCTGAAGGTCATCATGGGCGGGAGCTTGTCGGTTGCGCGGGATTGGCTGGCACGAATTGCCCCGCGGGAGGAGGAGTCGATTGGGCGGGTTTCTCGGTGCTCTCGAACACCGCGCGGACGCGACCGCGGAAATGCATCACCTTGCCGTTATCGGTGACGTCGAGGCCCGCCGCGTCGATGACGCCGTTTCCGAGCATCACGCTGACAGGTTCGTCCGACGTCACGGTCCCGGCCTTGAAATCGATGAAGGCGGACAAAAGCTTGACCTCCTGGCCCGCATCCGTGCGCACCTTGACGTCCTGCCGCAGGTTCATCTGTTCCTTCTCGGTGTTCAGCACGCCGAAGGCCGCCTCGAGCCTTGCCGCGCCGCCCTTGTCGTCCGTGACGATGCGGGCGCGCAGATCCTTCAGCTCGACGAAATTGGGCTTGAGGATGTCCTGGGTGGCGGCGCTCGCGGTGACCTCGTAGGGGCGGGAATCGTTCCGGAAGCCGTTGAGTTTGGGGCTCTCCATGGTGACCTGCGTGCCGCTGACGCCGATCTTGCCGATGGTCAGGCCCGGGATGTGCCGGAACGGATCGATATAGGCGTAGAAGGCCACCAGCGTGACGGCGAGAAGCGAACCGAGGGGGATCGCGAGCTTGGCGAACTTGACGAAGCGCGAGTGACGGCGCGCGCTGGCAAAGCCGCGCGTCCGCACGGCCGGCGTCGTGGCCAGCCCATCCATCGTCATGCCGCCGGGTTTCACCACGTGGCGCAAATCCTCTTCGTGACTGTCGATCGGGCAGGCCCCTGCCATGGACGGACGCCGTGGCGAAGTTGTGACCTTATATAGGTTATATCCTGAGAAGTTTGAAGATCGCGTCAAGAATGCGCGAAGATGTCGGTCTCGGGCCAGCCCAGCAGGTCGAGTTGCGCTCGGGTCGGCAGGAACGCGAAGCATTGATGGGCGACGCCGAGCCGGTTCTCGCGCGCGAGATTGCGGTCGAGCTTCTCTTTCAGCGCGTGCAGGTGGAGCACGTCGGAGGCCGCGTAATCGATCTGGGCCTGCGTCAGGGTCTCGGCGCCCCAGTCGGAGGATTGCTGCTGTTTGGAAATATCCACTCCCAGCAATTCCCGCGAGAGGTCTTTGAGGCCGTGCCGGTCCGTATATGTCCGCACCAGCCGGGAGGCGATCTTGGTGCAATAGACCGGGCGGGGCATGACGCCGAAGGCATGGAAAAGGACCGCCAGATCGAAGCGCGCATAATGAAATATCTTGAGGACGCTCTCATCCGCCAGGACCTCGATCAGCCGGGCGGGCGGCGGCCCGTCTTTCAGGATCTGCACCACGTCGGCGGTGCCGTCGCCCTTGGAGATCTGGACCACGCAAAGCCTGTCCCGATGGGGATTGAGCCCCAGCGTCTCGGTGTCGATGGCGAGCGAGGGGCCCGGCTGATAATCGGCGGGCAGGTCACCGCGATGGAAACGCGTGGTCATGGGACATCCGGATGCGAGAGGGCGGGAGACACCAAGCCTCTACCCCGTCGCTTGCGCGGTATCAACTTTCCCGGCCTCGCGGTCGGGACCTAGTAGCAGCTGCGGACCCGGCGGATGACCGCCGTGCCGTGCCGCGTCGCGACCCGGCGGCGCTCGTAGAAGCAGTGGTGCCCGGACGCCACCGCCGGGCGGTAGGCAGCCTGCCTCGACGCGGCCGCGATGGTCCCGAGGGCAATCGCCCCGATCAGCCCCGCCGCCACCGCGCCACCGTTGTCGTTGTAATAGCCGCCATAAGGATAGTAGCCCCCATAGGGGTAATACCCGCCATAATAACCCCCGACAGGGTAGTAGCCGCCGTAATTAGGGTAGCCATAGACGGCGCGACGGTAGGCCGGCCGGTAATATCCACCTCCATAGATCGGACGGTAGCCATACGCTGGCCGGTAGACGCCCGGATAGGCGCGTCGGATGCCCGCATTGCGGTAGAATCCCGCCCCATACGCTGGCCGAAGCCCCATCGCTCCGGGCCGGAACGCGGCTCCGGTTCGGAATCCGGGCGCTACGCGGAAACCCTGGGCCGGACGGAAAGCCCCCATGGGCCTGAAGCCGGGCGACCTCACCGCTCCGCCGCGAAAATGCCCACCGCGAAAGCCCTGGGCTGACGCGACCGTGGGGATCGTCACGCCGGACGCGGCCGTCAAGAGAGAGACCGCCACCGCCAGGGCCTTGAGGGAAATCGAACTCATGCGGAACATCGACATCGCCTGTCTCCGAGCGGTCGAGCCGGCGGGCGTTCAATGCGACCTCGAACCCGCTTCAGGCTTCGCCGCTATGCCATGCGGTTCAACCCAAACTTCGGTTTGGCGTTCCGCTTTTGTCTTGCGGCGAAGCGGCGCAATACGGGCCGACTCGCCGGCTGGTGAATCGTCGCACAAGCCGCTACCATCCGGCAGTTCACGGAAAGGACAGACGATGCTGCGCGCATTCTCCCTCGCCCTGACGCTGATGCTGGTTACACCGGCAGTCGCCACAGACACGCCGCCCGATGAAGGAGTGGTGGCTCAACAGAAATCCGCACCGCAGACCCCCCGGCACGACTGCGAGAAAAAAGCCGAGGGCATCAGTTAGGGGCCAGCCGAGCGGGACGCTCGCACGCGCCTCATGCGGGAACGCGTATCCTTCGGTTCGCGCCGCCATTCGCCCGCTGGTCGCGCAGGGTCACCACGCTGGCCTCCGGCTGCTGCACCTCTTCGCCGGTGGCGATCTGCAGAGAGCGCACGACCCCATCCCTGAGCGATCCCACATAATAATCGGCACCCACCGCCGCCCGGATGCTCTCATCGCGGAAAACGGGATGGTCGGACGGCCAGAGGCCTACCATGAGGCTTGCCTCGCGTGCCCGGGTGCGCAGGCGGCGGATGAGGTAGCGCAGATGCGCCGGAGTGCCCAGGATCTCCACATAGCACAGCACGATCATCCGAACGCCGGTCACATCGAGATCGGCGATCGTGGAGCGTCCCACGGCCTCGTGCGGCACCACGCGGGTGCCAAGGCCGTGCTTGGTGAGAAGCTGACCGAACATCTCGGCCGCCGCATCGTCGAGCGCGCCGCGACCGGCCACGCACAGGATCGCGCCTTCAGTGCTCCATTCGGCCGGGATGCGCCCTTCGAGGGGCAACAGATCCTGGGTTGCCGGGTCGGGGATGGTGGGCTTCTCGCTCGCGGGCGGGGCCACGGGCTCGTCCTTCGTGTCGGCCGCGTCGGGCTCATTGTCGTCATGACTATTCAGGTCGAGCACGAGGGAATGCGCCACGTCCTTGATATGCTGGATCTGCTGAGAGGTCATGACGCCTCGCCTTGCATCGTTCGCCGCAAGCTGAATGGCGCTCACCGCGACCTCGTCGTAATAGGAGGTGAGCGAACGGTCCTTCAACAGAATTTCGGCTGATTCCAGCGCCTCGTCCGGATCGCCGACCAGCATGCGCTGGTAGAGATTTTCGGCCGGCGTCAGGGCGGGCCTGTCACCCAGCAGCACGTCGAGGAACTCCAGCCGCTCCACATGGCGACCGAGGACCACGAGGCAAAGCGTCAGCGGCGTGGCGATGAGCAGACCGACGGGTCCCCACATCCAGGTCCAGAAGATCGCCGAGATCACGACCGCGAAAGGCGAAAGCCCGGTGCTCTTGCCGTAGACGAGCGGCTCGATCACGTGGCCCATCACGGGTTCGGAGATCAGGAACAGGGCAGTCGTCATGCCGACCATCGACCAGCCGGGATCGACCGCGGAGGCGAGCACGATGGGGAAGGCCGCCGCCACGAACGAGCCGATATAGGGCACGAACCGCATGACCGCGGCGAACACGCCCCACAGGGCAGGGCTGGGAATGCCGATAGCCCACAGGCCAAGGCCGATCAGCACGCCGAAAGCGGCATTGAGGCCGAGCTGGATGAGAAAATAGCGGCTCAGGCGACGGGCGGCATCATCCATCGCGCCGGTGGTGCGGTGAAGATCGGATGACCCGAACAGCCGGATCATGCGGTCTCGCAGATCCTCCCGCTGCAGCAGGATGAAGACCAGCACCACGAACACGATGCCGGTTGTGGTGAGCGGTTTCAGGAGCGGCACCGCGATGCTCTGCGCGAGCTGAAGCGGCGTCGCCTCGCGCTCGTGCACCTCGACCGGAAGCGGGCCGGGCTCGGGCGGGGCGGGCTGCGCGGCGGGGGCGTTGGCCGCGTCGGGCTCCTTGGGCGCCTCCTCGACCGCCTTGTTGAATTCCTTCAGCATGGCGGGAAGCCGACCGATGGTTCCGGCGCGCAAGGACCCGACCTTCTCCTTGATGGTGGCCTGGTAGCGCGGCAGGTCGGTGGCAAGGCCTGCGACCTGGACGCCGATCAGACCCCCGAGGGACACGATGATGCCCAAAGCAAGCATCACGGCGATGATCACCGACGGCACGCGCCCCAAATGCCAGCGCCGCATCCAATCCACGAACGGTGCCAGAACGAAGGCCAGCAGAATCGCCATCACGACGGGGAGAAACACGTCCTGGCCGATATAGAGCGCCGCCAGCACCACAACCGCGACGATCAGGGTCATGAGCCCCGAAATGCCGGGTACGGCGGGGGGCTCGATCTCGGTTTCGGCGGGCACAGGCGTCGCGGAGGCTCGCATCGTATGGGTGTCCATTTCGCGAGGGAGGTCCCGCGGGCTGCAGATCAACGCCGATGAGGCAGGAACGATCCTTGGCCGTAAGCCTTCCGCCAGACGACAAGCCAATGGGCTCTTCCGGCGCGTTGCCAAGGCGGATAAGAGTCGGTCCCCGCCGACGAAAAAGCGAGCCCGCCATGACCTCAAGCACCCTCTCCGCTGCGGAGCGCAACCCGCTTCTCGAGACCTGGCCCGATCCGCAGGGAATCCCGCCCTTCGAGGCGATCGCCCCCGCTCACTACCGTCCGGCCTTCGACGAGGCTCTGGAGCGGCAGCGCCGGGAAATCGCCGCCATCGCGGATGAGAAGGCGCCGCCCACGTTCGCCAACACCATCGAGGCGTTGGAGCGCAGCGGCGCGACGCTGAAACGCGTCGGCGGCGTGTTCTTCAATCTCTCGGGATCGCACACCAACGATGCCATGCAGGCCATCGAGCGCGAGATGGCGCCGGTGCTCGCCAAGCACCGCAACGCCATTTTCATGAACGAGGCGCTCGACCGCCGCGTCGCGCAACTCTACGCCGCGCGCGAAAACCTCGGGCTCACCGCCGAGCAGATGCGCGTCCTCGACCGCTATCACACGATCTTCCTGCGCGCGGGCGCTCGGCTCGACGGGACGCAGAAGGCCCGGCTCGCTGCCATCGTCGAGCGCCTCGCGAGCCTCGGCACGCAGTTTTCGCAGAACGTTCTGGCGGACGAAAAATCCTATCGCCTGGTGCTCGATGGGGAGGCCGATCTCGCGGGGCTTCCGCCCTTCCTGCGCGAAGCCGCGGCGCGTGCCGCCGAGGATGCGGGGATGAAGGGAAAGCACGTCATCACCCTGTCGCGGTCGAGCATCGAGCCCTTCCTGCAATTCTCCGAACGCCGGGACCTGCGCGAGCAGGCCTTCCAGGCGTGGACGGCGCGGGGCGACACGGGCGGCCCCACCGACAACAAGGCGATCATCGCCGAGACCATTGCGCTGCGCGCCGAGCGGGCGAAACTGCTCGGCTACGAGACCTTCGCGGATTTCAAGCTCGCCGACACCATGGCGAAGACGCCGAACGCCGTGCTGGGTCTTCTCAATGCCGTCTGGGAGCCGGCCCGCGCCCGTGCCATGACCGAACGGGACGATCTCCAGCGTTTCGCGCAAGCCAAGGGCGAGAATATCGCCATCGAGCCGTGGGACTGGCGGCACTATGCCGAACAGGTCCGCCTCGCCCGCCACGATCTCGACGAGGCGGTCATCAAGACCTATTTCCAGCTCGACCGGATCATCGCGGCGGCGTTCGACACGGCTCACCGGCTGTTTGGGCTCAGCTTCGAAGAGCTGAAGGAATTTCCGCGCTACCATCCGGATGTCCGCGCATGGCGCGTGCTCGACGCAAACGGCGCGGTGATCGGCACTTTCCTCGGCGATTACTTTGCCCGCGAGTCGAAGCGCAGCGGCGCGTGGATGAGCGCCTTCCGGTCGCAGGAGAGACTCGCTGGCGACATCCGGCCCATCATCGTCAACGTGATGAATTTCGCTAAAGCCGGCGAGGGCGAGCCGTCGCTCCTGAGCTTCGACGACGCCCGCACGCTCTTTCACGAATTCGGGCATGCACTGCACGGGTTGTTATCGAACGTCACCTATCCGCTGCTCGCCGGCACGAGCGTCTCGACGGACTTCGTCGAATTGCCGTCGCAGCTTTTCGAACATTGGCTCGGACAGCCCGAGATCCTGCGTCGCTACGCCACCCATTACCGGACCGGTGAGCCGATCCCCGAGCCGCTGTTGCAGCGCCTCATGGCAGCCCGCAATTTCAACCAGGGTTTCGCCACCGTCGAATACCTGTCCTCCGCCCTCGTCGACATCGCGCTGCACCAGCGCCGGGATGTGGCGCCGCTCGATGTGGCGGCTTTCGAGAAGGAGACGCTGTCCTCCATCGGCATGCCGCGCGAGATCGTCATGCGGCATCGCACGCCGCATTTCGCCCATGTGTTTTCGGGCGACGGCTATTCATCGGGCTATTACAGCTATCTGTGGTCGGAGGTGCTCGACGCGGATGCGTTCACGGCGTTCGAGGAAACCGGCGACGTCTTCGATCCCGCGAYGGCGGAGCGTTTGAAGCAATACGTTTATTCGGCAGGGAATCTGCGTGATCCGGCGGAGGCCTACACGGCGTTTCGGGGCAAGCTGCCGACCCCCGATGCGCTTCTGGCGAAGCGGGGGCTGCTCGCGCCCGTTACGGAATGAGGCAGGCCGGTTTCGGCGGCGCGAGAACGAGCTCGCGCCTTCCAGAAGGCCGCGCCGCGGAGACGATTCGCGAGGCCGGGTTCGATCGAGCGCACGCGCAGGATTGTTGCCGAAGGACGGTCAGCAGAAACGCCATCCCGTCCGGATCTCGCTCAAGTGCCCTCGCATCCAAGACCGGCATCCTCTTCACTTTCCCGCGACCGACGCGATGGTTAACGGCCCCGCAGCATTCCCGTTCCAGACCCGAATCGATATTCGGTGCTTTGCCGGGAGATCGTTCCCGGTTCCAGGATTGTGGAGGGAAAGTGGGCCTTATTGGGGCCGTCGGGAAAGCGCTGCGGTTCGAGGCACAATCCTGCATGGGCGCCGTAATGGGCGCCCCGCAGCCCCGGCACCGGGATGTCGATCATGTGGCCGTCGTAGAATTGCAGGCCCGGCTCCGTCGTCCATAACTCCATCGCAAGACCGTTTCGCAACGATGTGAGCGTTGCCGCATGGGACAATTCCCCGGTCGCTCGCAGCACGTAGTTCACGTCGTAGGAGGTGCGGCCCTGCAGTAATTGCGGTGCGCCGACAGGTCGCAGGGTCCTGAAATCGTAGGCGGTGTCGGCCACGCTCTTGATCGCCCCGGTGGGAATGAGGTCGGGGAGCGTGGGCGTGATGAAATCGGACGCGATCATGAGTTGGTGCGTGCCGATATCGGGAGAGCCGTCGAGGTTGAAATAGGCGTGATTGGTGAGGTTCACGGGGGTGCGCCGATCGGCCGTGGCCTCGAGGTCGATTCGCACGGTCGAGGGTTCGAGAAGCGTATAGGCGCAAGTGGCCAGCAGCCTGCCCGGGTAGCCCATGTCGCCCTCCGCCGACACGAGCGCGAGCGTGACGCTCGTGGGCGACAGGTCGATGATGGTCCAGGGGCGCGTGCCGAAGCCGTGCGGTCCGCCATGGAGCTGGTTCCGGCCCTCGTTCGCGGCGAGCAGATAGGTCACCCCGTCGAGGACGAAGCGAGCGCGGCCGATGCGGTTGGCATAGCGCCCCACCACGGCGCCGAAATAGGGCGAATGAGCCGCGTAATCGTCGATCGTCTCGAGGCCGAGCACGACCGGCCGCGGGCCTGTCGACGAGGGCACGACGAGATCGCGGATGACCGCGCCCCAGGTCAGGACGCGCATCTCGGTTCCGTCCGGAAGCGCCAGCGTGACCTCGGATATGTCGACCCCGTCGAACGAGCCGAAGGGCGCGATCATCTCGGCCTATCCTTGAAAGATGTTGGATCGCAATCCGCGAATGCCGCATTCCGACGAGTAGAGATGGCCCGCCATGGGATCGATATGGGGGTCGCGCCCGATGGCGGCGGTGGTCACGTAAAGCGTCGTCAGCTCGGGGCCGCCGAACGCGCATTTGGTGACCTGGGCGGTGTGGATCGGCACGATCCGCTCGACCTTCCCGTCCGGCGCAAGGCGCGTGATGCGCGAGCCGCCCCAATGGCACACCCACAGATGTCCTTCGGCGTCGACGCAGAGACCGTCGGGATTGCCGCACGCCTGGTCGAATTCGACGAAGAGCCGCGTCTCTCCCGGCCCGCTATGGCCCATGTTCTGCGCATGGATCGTCCGCTTGAGGGTATCGATGGTGTAGATCGTGCGGCCGTCGGGGCTGAAAGCCGGGCCGTTTGTGATGACGATGCCGTCGCGGAAACGCAGCAGCTCCTTGCCGTCCCAGCGCCAGAAGGCCCCCGTGGGGTCGGTCTCGTCGTCGTCCATGGTGCCGAAATACACGTGGCCGTCCGGCCCCACATGACCGTCATTGATGCGGTTGCGGGGCTTATCGGGTTCGGGCGAGACCAGCGGCTGGATCTCGCCGCCCCACAGGTTGAACCGCACGAGACCGGTCTTGAACCCGGCGATCACGATGTCGGGGTCCGGGGTCAGCGCCACGAAGCCGACCCGCTCGGGCGCCCTCATGCGCGAATGTTTGCCCGTTGCCGGATGATAGCGCCAGATTGCCGGGTCCTTGATGTCGACCCAGAGAAGCGTGTCGTTGCGGTGATCCCATACCGGCCCTTCGCCAAGGACGCAGGCGCTTGCGACCGCGACGCGGGGGGATTCCATATCAACCGAAGGATGCGTCATCTGATCCCCGCTTTTGTCATACGCGATGGCGTCTCGGTAACGCCCTGACGCGCCGGCTTGTTCAGGCCGCCGATGATGTCGCCGCTACCCGGGCCGCCAGCCTGACGAGGCTGAGATCCGATCCGGCGGGACCGAGAAGCGAAATTCCGAGCGGCGCGTTCTCCCGCGTCGCCAGCGGGATCGACACCTGCGGGAAACCCGACAGCACGGAGAGGCACTGAAGGTTCAGCGCCTTGTTGCGGTAATCGTTCAGGGCATCGTCGCTTTCCGTCAGGAGCGGCGCGATATCCGGCATCGACGGCAGGATGAGCACGCCGTCCCGCCCCAGCAAGGTCGCGAGGCGTTCGCGAAAGCCGCTGCGGATGGCTTGCGATTCCRTCACCTGCCGCTCCGTCACGCCGCGCGAAAATTCGAACCGGTCGGTGATGCCGGGGCCCATCGGGGGCTTCAAAAGTTCGATCATCGGGCCGTCGGTCTTCCAGGCCTCAAAGCCCTGGATGTAGCGCATGGCCCAATAGAGGGCCGTATAGCCGTCGCCGACCGCCTCCACGTCGGAGGATGCTCCGAGGGAGGCTTCGATCAGGCGGATGGCCGGCGCGAGGGCGTCGCGAACGGGCCGGTCGAGGAGCGCGAACGTATCTCTGGCGCGCAGCATCCGCGGACGATCCGGCAGGGCCTCGCGGTCGGCGCCGAGCAGCACCTCGCCGACCCGCAGGAAGGTTTCGCCGTCGCGGGCGAAAAAGCCGCAGGTGTCGAAGGAGGGCGCGAGGTCATGGCAGCCCTCGAGGCTCACCCGACCATGGGTGGGGCGGATGCCGAACAGGCCGCAATGGCTCGCCGGCGCGCGGACCGAGCCGCCCGTATCGGTGCCGAGAGCGACATCGCACAGATCGTTGGAGACTGCCGAAGCCGACCCGCAGGACGAGCCGCCGGGTATGCGATCCGGCGCGCCGCCGTTTACGGGGGTGCCGAAATGAGCGTTCTTGCCCGACATCGAGAAGGCGAGTTCGTCCGTGATGGTTTTGCCGACGAAGCGGGCGCCGCAATCGAGCAGGCGCTGCACGATGGGGGCCGTCCGGGTCTTGATCCCCGACATGGCGAGCATCTGCGGCGAGCCGGCGCTGGTGGGGTAGCCCGCGACGTCGAACAGATCCTTGGCGGCGAAGGTCAGACCCGCCAGCGGCCCCTCGGCCGCGTTCGCCACGGCGGCCGGGGGGTAGGGCATGAAAGCGCGAGCGGGATCGTGATCGAGCAGCATGAAGGATATCACCGTGGAATGGAGCGGGCGGGCCCGCGAAAGCGTTGCGCGCATTGTGGTCGGGATTCCCCGACAGGCAAGGCCGGATCGCGCCACGGCGTTGAAATCCTTCCTGCCGATCATTCGGGCTTTCTTCCCGGCGCGATTAGCCCTACACCCACGCTAACCGATCGAATGCAGGGATTTCGAGATGGCAAAGACGTCGATGATCCGTTCGCTGGCCGTTGGATTGGCGTTCGCGCTCGGGGCCGCCGGCGCCCAGGCGCAGCCGGCGCCGATCAAGATCGGGGAACTGAACTCCTATGCCAAATGGGCGGCCTTCACGGCGCCCTACCGCGATGGGTGGCGGCTCGCCCTCGAGGAGATCAACGCCAAGGGCGGGGTTCTCGGCCGCAAGATCGAAATCGTGTCCCGCGATGACGGCTCGACCACCGGTGACGCCACCCGCGTCGCCGACGAACTGGTCACCCGCGAAGGCGTGTCGCTCCTCTTCGGCTCGTTCCTGTCGAATGTCGGCGTCGCCATGGCGGATTACGCCAATCAGAAGAAGATCGTCTACATCGCGGCCGAACCCTTGAGCGACGCCGTCACGATGGCGCAGGGCAACCGCTACACCTACCGCATCCGCCCCAACAATTTCATGCAGGTCGGCATGCTGGTCGAGCAGGCCAAGGCCTCCGGTGCGAAGCGCTGGGCAATCGTGGCGCCCAATTACGAATACGGCCAATCCGCCGCCGAGGTGTTCAAGCGCCTCATCAAGGAGCGTGTGCCCGGGGCCGAGATCGTCGCCGAGCAATATCCGGCCCTCGGCAAGATCGAGGCGGGCGCCACCGTCTCGGCGCTCGAACAGGCCAAGCCCGACGGCATCTTCAACGTCACCTTCGGCCCGGACCTCACGCAGTTCGTCCGCGAAGGCAACACGCGCGGGCTGTTCGAGGGCAAGAGCGTCCTGTCGCTCCTGACGGGCGAGCCCGAATGGCTTCTGCCGCTGAAGGACGAGGTTCCGGCGGGCTGGACCGTCACGGGCTATCCGTGGGACGAGATCACCGAGCCGAAGCACAAGGCCTTCGTCGACGCGTACCGGGCGAAATACAACGAGACGCCGCGGCTCGGCTCGCTGCTCGGTTACATGGTCCTCTACATGATCCGCGACACCATCGAGCGCGCCGGTTCGACCGAGACCGAGGCCATCATCAAGGCCCTGGAAGACGCGAAGTTCGATACCGTCGCGGGACCCGTCACCATGCGGGGGATCGATAACCAGTCCAGCATGGGCGCGTGGGTCGGCAAGCTGGTGCTCAAGGGCGCGTCCGGCGGCATGTCCGACTGGAAGTATCATGACGGCACCGCCTACATGCCGTCGGAGGCCCAGGTGAAGGCCGTCCGAAAGGACTGAGAATTGAGCGCCGCGCGTCGCGTTCTCCAGATCGGCGGGTAGGCGCGGATGGATCTGTCCTTCGTGGCGGTTCAGGCGCTGAACGGGCTCGCCAGCGCTTCCTCGCTGTTCATCACCGCCTGCGGCCTGACGCTGGTCTTCGGCGTCACGCGGATCGTCAATTTCGCCCATGGATCGCTCTACATGGTGGGGGCGTTCACGGCTGCGACCCTGGTGCCGTGGCTGCTCGAAATATGGTTCGGGCCGGTCTCGTTCTGGGTCGGCATCCTGCTCTCGGCGCTCATCGTCGGCGTGATCGGAATCCTCATCGAGGTGCTGCTGCTCCGGCGCATCTACGGCGCGCCGGAATTGTTCCAGCTTCTGGCGACTTTCGGCGTGGTGCTGGTGCTTCAGGATCTCGTCGTGCAGGTTTTCGGCCCGCAGGACATTCTCGGACCCCGCGCGCCGGGCCTGCGCGCCCCGGTGGAGATTCTCGGACGGCGGTTTCCGTCCTACGAACTGGTGCTGATCGCCGCCGGACCCGTGGTGCTCGGGCTCGTGTGGTTGCTGCTGCGCAAGACCCGCTTCGGGATCCTCATCCGCGCCGCCACGCAGGATCGCGACATGGTGGCGGCGCTTGGCGTCAACCAGGCGCTGCTCTTCACCGGCACGCTGTTCGTCGGCGCGTTCCTCGCCGGTCTCGGCGGCGCTCTGCAGATCCCGCGCGTCGCCGCCAATACGGGCATGGATCTCTCGATCATCGCCGAATGCTTCGTCGTCACGGTGGTGGGCGGCATGGGCAGCGTACCGGGTGCGTTTCTGGCGGCCTTGATCATCGGGCAATTGCAGGCCTTCGGCATTCTGGTCTTCCCGAAAAGCACGCTGGTGGTGGTTTTCCTGCTGATGGCCGTGGTGCTCGCCGTCAGGCCTTACGGGTTCTTCGGGCGCCCCGAGATCATCGGCGGCACGCACGCGGTCGGCATCGCCAGCCGCAGTCCGATGCGCGGCGCAAACCTGTTGGCAGTGGGCGGGCTCGCGCTCCTGGCCTGCCTGCCGCTGTTCGGCGATGCCTATCTGCTCAAAGTCGCCACCGAAATTCTGATCTTCGCGCTATTCGCCTTCAGTCTTCAACTCCTCATCGGAATCGGCGGTCTCGTGAGCTTCGGCCATGCGGCGTTCTTCGGCCTCGGCGCCTACGGCTCCGCCCTGGCGGTGCGCTGGCTCGGCGCTCCCATGGAAGCCGCCATTCCGGCGGGGCTTATTCTCGCCGGTCTCGGCGCGGCGCTGATCGGCGCCTTCGTGGTGCGCCTGTCGGGCATCTATCTCGCCATGATGACGCTGGCGGCGGCGCAGATTCTCTACGCGGTGGCGTTCCAGTGGGTGGCCGTCACGGGAGGCGACAACGGCATCGTGGGCGTCTGGCCGTCGGCGTGGGTTTCCGGTCGAAGCGCCTATTACCTGCTGACGCTGGCGCTGACCGCCATCGTGGTCCTGTGCCTCAAACAGGTGTTCGAATCGCCCTTCGGCTATTCGCTGCGGGCGGCCCGGGACTCGGAGCCCCGCGCGGAGGCGATCGGCATCGCGATCCGCCGCCAGCGCTGGCTCGCCTTCGTGATCGCCGGGGCCTCGGCGGGAATCGCCGGCAGCCTCTACGCGTTCTCGCGGGGTTCTGTGGACCCGAGCCTGCTCGGCATCCCGACTTCGGTGGATGCGCTCACCATGCTGCTGCTCGGCGGCATTCAGACCATCGCGGGCCCACTCGTGGGCTCCGCCGTGCTGCATGTCCTGCGCGACCAGCTCATGCCCCTCACGTCCCTGTGGCGGCTGGGTCTCGGCCTTGCGATCATCGGCATGGTGCTGGTCTTCCCGCGCGGTCTCGTGGGGACGATCCGGCAATGGCGCGAGGACCGCGCATGAGCCTGCTGTCGGTGGAACGGCTGAGCAAATCCTTCGGCGGCGTCGTCGCGGCGCGCGAGGTCGGCTTTTCCGTGGAGAGCGGCGAGATGGTTGCGCTGATCGGCCCCAACGGCGCCGGCAAATCCACCATCTTCAACATGATCGGCGGGCAGCTCCGGCCGGATCGCGGCGTCGTCCTGTTCGAGGGCAAGGTTATCTCCCTCGCCTCCGCGCAGGAGCGGTTTCGCCGGGGCATCGGCCGTACTTTTCAGGTCGCCCAGGCGTTTCATTCCATGACGGTCTGCGAGAACGTCCAGATGGCGCTGATCAGCCATCGCGGCGAAATCCTGTCGGTGTGGCACCCCGCACGGGAGCGGCACCGTGAACTGGCGATGGCGCTTCTCGATCAGGTGGGCATGGCGGCTGCGGCCGACCGGCCCTGTTCGGAGCTCGCCTACGGGGATGTGAAGCGGGTCGAGCTCGCGGTCGCGCTGGCGGGCGACCCGAGGCTTTTGCTGATGGACGAGCCGACGGCCG
Source organism: Microvirga sp. P4_A5 (assembly GCF_056402495.1). Taxonomy (NCBI): domain Bacteria; kingdom Pseudomonadati; phylum Pseudomonadota; class Alphaproteobacteria; order Hyphomicrobiales; family Methylobacteriaceae; genus Microvirga; species Microvirga sp. P4_A5. The sequence goes on from NZ_JBFUHH010000003.1 coordinate 80,872, forward strand.
GGATGGCCCTGCGCGAGCGGGCGGCCCTGATGGAACTCACGCAGGACATCGCTCGCACGCGCCGGATCGGCGTGCTGTTCACCGAGCACGACATGGATGTGGTGTTCGGCCACGCCTCCCGAATCCTCGTCCTGCTGCGTGGCGAGGTCATCGCGGCGGGCAGTCCCGATGAAATCCGCGCGAACGCCGAGGTGCGGCGGGCTTATCTCGGCGACGCGCCGACGGGCGTCGCGCCCATGGCGGGCACCCCATGAGCCCGCTTCTCGACGTTCGGGGTCTCACGGCGAGCTATGGGCGCGCGCAGGTGCTGTTCGATGTCGCGCTCGAGCTTCGGGCGGGCGAAGTCGTGGCGCTGATCGGGCGCAACGGCGCGGGCAAGACCACGACGCTGAAGGCCATCATGGGCCTCGTCTCGGCACGGGCGGATCGTCTCGCCTTCAAGGGCCGGTCGATCGCCGGCCAGCCAACCTATCGGATCGCCCGCCTCGGTCTCGGCTACGTGGCGGAGGACCGGCGCATCTTCACCGACCTGACGGTCGAGGAAAACCTCGAGGTCGGTCGCCAGGCGGCGCGGGCCGGGCGCTCACCCTGGACGCGGGAGCGCCTGTTCGCGCTGTTCCCCAATCTGGCCGAGATGCGCGGGCGGCGCGGCGGGCAGATGTCGGGGGGCGAGCAGCAGATGCTCGCCATCGCCCGCACCCTCATGGGCAATCCCGACGCCATTCTCCTCGACGAGCCCTCCGAGGGCATCGCGCCGGTCATCGTCCAGACCATGGCGGTGGCGATCCGGGCCATGAAGCAGGAGGGTGTGGCGGTTCTCCTCTCCGAGCAGAACTGGGCCTTCGCGGCCGCCATCGCCGACCGGGCCTGCGTCATCGAGCGGGGCAGCATCCGGTTCACCGGGTCGATGGCGGATTTTCTCGCCGACGAGGCACTCCGCGCGGAGACGCTCGGCGTCTGACGAGCCCTCCGCCATTGACGGAGAGGCCCGAAAGCCCGATATCCAGCCCGTCCGCGGCCACCTGCGCCATCTCCAGAACCTTGTTGTGCTTAGGGAATTCCCGTTTCATGGGCGTCATCCATGTGATCGACCGCGAAGGCCAGCGCCACACCCTCGAATGCATCGAGGGCTGGCGCGTGATGGAGATCATCCGGGATTGGGGCCTGCCCCTGGAGGGCCTCTGCGGCGGCGCCTGCGAATGCGCCACCTGCCACGTCTTCGTCAGCGAGGAGTGGATGGGCCGGCTTCATCCGCCGACCGAAGAGGAAGAGGACCAGCTCGACACCGTCGTCACCCGGCCGACCTCCCGCCTGTCCTGCCAGATACTCTGGACGCCGGAACTCGACGGCCTCGAAGTCACGCTGGCACCCGTCGGAACCTGAACCAGGGCCTCGAAACCACACCTGAATCATTGCCAAAAGCGGAACTCCGTGCTTTTCGGAGGGCCTCTCGAAGGAGCCTGTTCAAATGACCGACAATATCGAAACCGACGTCGTCGTGATCGGCGCGGGGCCCGTAGGCCTGTTTGCCGTCTTCGAACTCGGGCTCCTCGACATCAAATGCCATCTCATCGACATCCTGCCGAAGGTCGGCGGGCAATGCGCCGAGCTCTATCCCGAGAAGCCGATCTACGACATTCCGGGCTTTCCCATGGTGACCGGTCAGGGTCTCGTGGACAACCTGCTGGCGCAGATCGAACCGTTCCATCCGACCTTCCACTTCAACGAAATGGTTGAGAGCGTCGAGCCGATCGGGACGCCCGAGGCGCCGCTCTTTCGCGTCAAGACCGCGGAGAACGGCACCACCTTCGTGTGCAAGGCCCTCATCATCGCGGCCGGCGGCGGTTCGTTCCAGCCCAAGAAGCCGCCGATCGAGAACATCGAGGCCTATGAGGGGACCGGCGTCTTCTACGCGGTGCGCCACATGCAGATGTTCCGCAACAAGCGCGTGCTCATCGTCGGCGGCGGCGATTCGGCTCTGGACTGGACCGTCAACCTGCAACCCATCGCCAAGCGCCTGACGCTGCTGCACCGGCGCGATGCCTTCCGCGCCGCGCCCCACACGGTGGAAAAGATGCGCGCGCTGGTGGCCTCCGGCGACATGGATCTTCATCTCGGACAGATCATCCACCTCAAGGGCAAGGCGCCGGTTCTCGATGGCGTGTCGATCAAGAAGGACGACGGTTCGGTCGTCGATGTGGATTGCAACGTGGTGCTGCCGTTCTTCGGCCTCACCATGAAGCTCGGGCCCATCGCCGATTGGGGCCTCAACCTTCATGAGAACCTGATCCCCGTCGATACGGAAAAGTTCGAAAGCAACGTGCCGGGCATCTTCGCCATCGGCGATATCAACACCTATCCGGGCAAGCTGAAGCTTATCCTCTCGGGCTTTCACGAGGCCGCGCTGGCGGCGCAGAAGGTGCATCGCTACGTGTATCCGGAAAAGAAGCTCCTGTTCCAGTACACGACCTCCTCCACAAGCCTGCAGAAGAAGCTCGGCGTCGTCGCCTGATCGGGTCCGCGCCGCGCCCCCTTGCGAAGCGCGCGGGTTCCTGAAACTGTCCGGCCATGACGCAAGAATCTTCCTCCGCCGACCTCGCCCTGGGCCGCCGCGCCATGGTGCTTCTGGACGCGCTCGCGCAGCACAGCGACGAGCCCACGCGGCTGACGCGGCTCTATCTCTCGCAGGCGCATCGCAGGGCCGCCGAGGCGACGCTCGGCTTCATGCGCGATGCCGGGCTCGCGAGTCACATCGATCCGCTCGGCTCGGTCGTCGGACGCCTCGAGGGTACGAATCCGGACGCGCCGGCGCTGCTCATCGGGTCGCATATCGACACGGTGGTGGATGCTGGCCGCTATGACGGTACGCTCGGGGTGGTGCTCGGCATCGTCGTCGCCGAGGCGCTGAGGCGGCAGGGCGTCGCGCCGTCATGCCCGATCGAGATCGTGGCGTTCGGCGACGAGGAGAATGCGCGCTTTCCCACCAACCTCTCGACCTCGCAGGCGCTGTCGGGCCGTTACGATCCCACATGGCTCGATGGGACCGACCAGGAAGGCGTCACCTTGCGCGATGCGCTTCTGGCCTTCGGCGGCGACCCGGCGGGCATCGCCACGGTCAAGCGCGATGCCGCACGCTATCGCGGCTATCTCGAAGTTCATATCGAGCAAGGTCCGCAGCTCGAAGCCGCTGGCCACGCGGTCGGAATCGTGTCGGCCATCAACGGAATCACGCGTGCCCGCGCCGTCGTGACGGGCGAGGCCGGCCATGCGGGCACCGTGCCGATGACGATGCGCCGCGACGCGCTCGCCGCCACCGCCGAGATGGTGGTGGCCATCGAGCGCACGGGCGCCATCCGCCTCGACACGGTCGCCACCGTCGGCGTCGCGCAGGTGCAGCCCGGCGCCATCAACGTGATTCCCGCGCGGGTGGATTTCACCCTCGATGCACGCGCGCCCGACGATGCGGTGCGTCGCACCATGGTGGCGGACATCGTGGCCGAGTGTGAAGCCATCGCGCAGAAGCGCGGCGTGGAACTGTCTCTCGAGCCCTTCATGGATTCTCCCGCCACGCCCATGGATGCGCGGCTCATGCGCGTCTTCGAAGACACCTTCGCGTCGCTCGGTCGCGAACCCATGCGCGTCGCATCCGGCGCGGGTCACGATGCGGTCGCGATGGCGCATCTCTGTCCATCGGCGATGCTGTTCGTCCGCTGCAAGGGCGGCGTCAGCCACAACCCGGCGGAATCGATCACCGTCGAGGATGCCGATGTGGCGGCGCGCGTGCTGYTGCAAGCGGTCAAGACGCTCGTCGCATGAATCCTCACATCGCCCTCGTGCCTGATCCGGACGATCACCTGCGCGCCGTCATCCTCGACGGTCTGCGCGATTTCAATTTCACCACGGTCGCACCCGGTCACGAGATCGAGCCTCTCGCAGTCGCGATCCGCGATCCGGCCGACGGTTCGGCGATCGGCGGCCTGTGGGGCCGCACCGGCATGGGGTGGTTGACCATCGAGCTGATCTTCGTGCCCGAGACATTGCGCGGCCGCCAAATCGCCAGCCGTCTCATCGCCGTCGCGGAAGGAGAGGCCCTGCGGCGCAAGTGCCATTCCGCCTGGCTCGAAACGCTCAATCCCCGTGCCCGCTCGCTCTATGAGCGGCTCGGCTTCGCGGTGTTCGGTGAATTGGAGAATTTCCCCCACGGGAATTCACGCACGTTCCTGCGCAAGTCTCTCTAGGCGCGTTCGTTCCACTCGTCGCTCAAGATCGCCCAACGCTCGTGATCGCGCCATTCGCCCGCGACAAGCAGATAGGCGCGTGACAGGCCTTCGCGCCGAAATCCGAGGCGGCGCGCGAGGGCGATGGAGCGCATGTTCGCCGGCTGGATATTCGCCTCCACCCGATGCAGACCGAGCCGTCCGAACGCGCGGTCGAGCACGAGGCCCACGGCCTCGGTCATCAGGCCGCGACCCAGGGCCCCGGCGACGCCGTAATAGCCCATATAGGCGTTCTGGAACGATCCCCGCACGATCTCGCTTAAGTTGATCACCCCGATCACGCGCCCGGTCTCCCACTCCCGCGCCACGAACCCTTCCGAGCGGCCATCCGCATGGCGAGCCAGATAGGCGAGAAAAGCCGCGTCGTCGCGGAAGGGCGAAACCCACGGCTCGTGCAGTTCGATACTGGCGAGGTTGGCCGCCACGAGATCGAGCCGGTCGTCCGGTGACACTTCGTTAATCGTAACGCGCTGCGACATGGCGATGGTCTCCCGGTGCCGGAACCCCGGCGGTCATTCGTGGTTATCGTCCGTCTTTAGGATCATTGTCGAAGGGTTGTGATTTATGCGCGCCATCATCATGCCGGCTTTTGCTTTTGCTCTCGGAATCGGCTTCTTCTCCGCGCCCGAGGCGCAGGCCCGATTCAATCCGACGCAGCTTGAGGCCCCATCTTCCATCGAGGACGTCGCCTGCGTCACCCGTCGTGTCCGGACCGTACGCCCCAACGGCCGCGTCATCTACCGCACCGTGCGCAATTGCGGCGTCCGGGCCCGTCCGCATTGCCGCTGGGTCCGGGAGCGGGTCTATCGCCCCAATGGCAGCGTGGTGGTGCGCAACGTGCAGCGTTGCGGCCGCCGCTGGTAACCGCTTCGCATCGACACTCAAAAGGGCCCGGCATGACCGGGCCCTTCGCGTATTCTATTCGAGCGCGCCGACGGCGCTCTCGACTGCCTCGACCACCGCGCCGGATCGCACGAGAGCGAGCGCCTGACCCATCTCGGTGGCGTACCAGCGATCGCCCTCGAGCGCGGGCTCGATGACGTCCCGGATCGCCTCCATGGCGGCGCGCGAACCCTTGCCCAGCGGATAATCCTTCGCCACGGGCGCGACGAGGGAGAGCGCCTGCGCGGCCATCAGCAATTCGACGGCCACCACCTGCTCGGCATTTTCCACGATGGTGCGCGCCTTACGGCCGCACCATGTCGAATTCGACACGTGGTCTTCGGCGTTGGACTTGCCGGGAACGGAATCGACCGAGCCAGGCATTGACAGGCCGCGATTTTCCATGACCAGCGCCGACATGGAGCATTGCACGGTCGCAAAGCCGGTATTGAGCCCGCGCTTGCCGGCCAAGAGGTTGCGCGGCAGGCCATACGACATGGTGGGGTCGATGAGGCGGGCGAGACGGCGCTCCGAGATGGAGGAGAGGTCCGCCAGCGCGATGGCAAGCACGTCCATCGCCTGGGCCACGTACTGTCCGTGGAAATGCCCGCCCGAGATCGACTCGTAGCCGCCTCTTCCGTCGTCGAAGATCAGCGGGTTGTCGGTGGCCGAATTCATCTCCGTGCCGACGATGCGCTCCACATATTCGACAGCCTCCACGGCCGGTCCGTGAACCTGCGGCGTGCAGCGCAGGGAATACACGTCCTGCACGCGGGGCGGAGCGGGCGTGCCGGGCTTTCGCGCCTCATCGGGAAACACCACGTCGCGGGCGGCCTGCGAACAGCGCTTAGATCCCTCCAGAATGCGCAGGAGGTTGCGGGCAACCCGAAGCTGGCCCGGATGCGGACGCGCCCGCTGCAGGCGCGGATCGAAGGCCGCGAGTTCCCCGCGCATCGCCTCGAGCGACAGGCACATGGCGATGTCGGCGTGCTTCAAAAGCCGCCGCGCATCGCTCGTCGCCAGCGCCCCGAGCGCCAGCGACGCCGTCGAGCCGTTGATGAGCGCCGACGCGTCCTTGGCGCCGAGGTCGAAATCGGGTTCGAAGCCGGCCTTCGCGATGGCGTCGCGGGCGGGCATGCGCCGGCCCCGGTAGATCATCTCGGCCTCATGAAACCCGCAGACCGCGCCCGCCATATGGGCGAGCGGAGCGAGATCGCCCGAGGCGCCGACCGAACCCTTCTGCGGAATGACCGGGTGCAGGCCCGCATTGAGAAACGCGATGAGACGCTCCACCAATTCGACCCGGGGTCCGGAATAATTCGACGCGAAGGCGTTGGCGCGCAGCAGCATCATGGCGCGCGTCACATCCTCGGAGAACGGCTCGCCGATCCCGGTGGCGTGCGCGTAGACGGTCTTTTGCTGGTAGGCCGCCATGTCGGCGATCAGCACGCGCTGGTCCTTGAACAATCCCACGCCGGTGTTGAACGCATACATCAGCGGCGCGTCGTCGTGCATCCAGTTTTGGTCGATATAGGTGCGCGTGGCGGCAATCCGCTCCCGCGCCTGCGGATCCAGAACCGCTTTCTCGAAACGGCCCTTGGTGTTCGGCCGCGAGGCTCGCACCACATCCCTGATCTTGAGTTTCGCCCCGTCGACCCTGACCGTCATCGCCATTTCCTCGCGCGTTGAACGAGGGATAAGGGCGCAGCGCACCTTGCGCAACCCACCATGCCCTTGGACGGCCGACCCCGTGGTCTGGTCCCGGATCAGCAACAGGCATAGATTCGACGGACTTGACCCACGGAGGTTTCCATGACGCTGACGGACCGGCCGCCTTGCATCGTCCATTGGACGCAGATCGAGGGCGCCGATGACAATCGCTACGACGGCGACGATGAATTATCGGCGATCGATGCGCGGTTCGGCCGGCATTTCGGCCTTCATCGGTTGGGCATCAATCACCAGCGCCTGCCGCCCGGCCGGCGCACGTCGTTTCCGCATGCCGAAAGCGTCGAGGAGGAATTTGTCTACGTGATCGAGGGAACGCCGGATGTGTGGCTCGACGGCCACCTGTATCGCCTTCGGCCGGGCGACGGGGTCGGGTTTCCACCGGGCACCGGGCAGTCCCACAGCTTTCTCAACAACACCGACGGGGAAGTCCGCCTTCTCGTCGTCGGTGACACGCGAAAGGACGACAACCGGGTTTTCTATCCGCGCAACCCGGAGCAGAAGGATGGCCGCGACGATTGGTGGGAAGACCCGCCGTCACGACCCTTGGGAGACCACGACGGGCTAACCGACATCGTTCGTCTGGAAAAGGCCAGGCGCGGCGCCCCCTGAGGGAGGCGACAAAGCGCATGCAGGCTCAAGCGACGCCCAACCGCTTCGTCGTCTGCGGGTCGAAGAGGTGCACGTTGTGGGCATCAATCGAGAGGGTCAGCTCCCGCGTATCAGCCGCAAGCTGGCCGGTCGAGGCCTGGACGACGAATTCGGCGCCGCCCACCTTGCCGTGGAAGAGCTGCGTGGCGCCGAGTTCCTCGACGAAATCGACGTCGAGCGTCAGCGTGCTGGTGCCGGTGGTGCCCGCCTGCACGTCCTCGGGGCGCAGCCCCACCTCGATGGCGGAGCCGGGGGTGAGGCCCGCCCGCATGTCCGTGACCTTGATCATCTGGCCGCCGACCGAAACGAGGCCGGGGCCTTCCACCTTACCGGGAAGGATGTTCATGGGCGGCGAGCCGATGAAGGTGGCGACGAAGCGGGTCTCCGGACGGCGATAGACTTCCGACGGCGTTCCGACCTGCTCGATCTGGCCGCCGCTCATCACCACGAGCTTGTCGGAGAGCGTCATCGCCTCGACCTGATCGTGCGTGACGTAGATCGACGTGACGCCGAGCGCCCGCTGCAGGCGCTTGATCTCGACGCGCATCTGCACGCGAAGCTTGGCGTCGAGATTCGACAGGGGTTCGTCGAAGAGGAACACCTGCGGCTTGCGCACGATGGCGCGGCCCATGGCGACGCGCTGGCGCTGGCCGCCGGAGAGCTGGCGCGGCTTGCGCTGCAGGAACGGCTCGATCGCGAGGATGCGCGCCGCCTCGTTGACGCGCTTCTCGATCTCGTCCTTGGGCGTTTTGCGATTCTTCAGGCCATACGCCATGTTGTCGTAGACGCTCATATGCGGGTAGAGCGCGTAGTTCTGGAACACCATCGCGATGTCGCGGTCGGCGGGCTCGATCTCGTTCACGACGCGATTGGCGATCTTCACCTCGCCGCCCGAAATTGTCTCGAGCCCGGCGATCATCCGCAGCAACGTGGACTTGCCGCAACCGGACGGTCCGACCAGCACGCAGAAAGAGCCGTCCTCGATGCCGAGGGATACGCCCTTCACGGCCTCGACGTTGCCCGCATAGACCTTCCGCACCTTATCGAGCGTCACGCCTGCCATTGTGTTATCCCCTTGACGTCAGCTCGTGCATCGAAGGCACGAGGCGAGATGGAACGAATTGTTATTGATCCCTGCCCGGACGGGGAAGGGAGACGTGGCGGGCGCCGCGTCACTTTTCTGTTTCGACGAGGCCTTTCACGAACAGCCTCTGCATGAAGATCACCACCATGACGGGCGGCACCATGGCGAGGACCGCGGTCGTCATGGCGATCTGCCACTCGGTGAGCGCATCCTGCGTGGTGATCATCTTCTTGATGCCGATCACGATGGTCTGCATCGAGCTCTGCGTGGTGATCAGGAGCGGCCAGAGATACTGGTTCCAGCCATAGATGAACTGGATGACGAAAAGCGCCGCGATGGTGGTGATCGACAGGGGCAGCAGCGTGTCCTTGAAGAACCGGAACGGCCCTGCGCCGTCGATCTTGGAGGCTTCGAGCAATTCGTCCGGGATCGTCATGAAGAACTGCCGGAACAGCAACGTGCCGGTGGCGGACGCGATGAGCGGCAGGATCAGGCCCGAATAGGTGTCGAGAAGGCCCATATCGGCGACGATCTTGTAGGTGGGATAGATGCGGACTTCGACGGGCAGCATCAAGGTGATGAAGATCACCCAGAAGGCGGTCTTGCGGAACGGGAAGCTGAAATACACCACGGCGAAAGCCGACAGGATCGAGATCAGGATTTTGCCGATCGCGATGCCCATCGCCATGATGAACGAGTTCGTCATCATCATGCCGACCGGCTCGCGCGCGAGGCGTCCGCCCGTAAACAGCGCACGGGAGTAATTCTCGCCGGCTTGATCGCCGGGTACGAGCGGCATGTTGCCGTTGGCGATGGTTGCGGCATCGAAGGTCGACGCCACGATGGCGAGATAGACCGGGAAGGCGACGATGAGAACGCCGATCCCGAGCACCAGAAACGCCATGAGGTTGCGATAGCGGCTATTCTCGACCATCAGTATTGCACCTTGCGCTCGACGAATTTGAACTGCACGGCGGTGAGCGCGATCACGATGATCATCAGGATCACCGATTGCGCCGCCGATCCGCCGAGATCGCCGCCGAGGCGACCATCCGCATAGACCTTGTAGACGAGGGTCGTGGTCCGCCCGGCAGGTCCACCGCCCGTCACCGCGTCGATGATGCCGAACGTGTCGAAGAACACGTAAACGATGTTGACGACGATGAGGAAGAAGGTGGTGGGCGAGAGCAGCGGGAAGATGATGGTCCAGAAGCGCCGGATCGGGCCCGACCCGTCGATGGCCGCCGCCTCGATCACGCTCTTGGGGATGGCCTGCAGGCCCGCGAGGAAGAACAGGAAGTTGTAGCTGATCTGCTTCCACGTGGCCGACAGGATGAGCAGCAGCATCGCGTGGTTGGCGTTCAGCATCGGGTTCCAGTCGACGCCAATCGCCTTGATGGGTCGCGCCAGCGTGCCGAGGGTCGGATGGAACATGAAGATCCACAGAACGCCCGCGATGGCGGGTGCGACCGCGTAGGGCCAGATCAGCAATGTCTTGAAGGCGTGTCCGCCTTTCAGGTTCTTGTCGGCCTGGCTGGCGAGCAAGAGCGCRCAGGACAGCGACAGCACCGCCACCGCGCTCGAGAATATCGCCGTGGTGACCATCGCGCGGTAATATTCGGGCTGCTGGAAGAGCGTCCGGTAATTCTCGAAGCCGACGAATTCGGACGACAGGCCGAATGCATCCTCGAGCAGGAACGACTGCCATACCGCCTGCGAGGCCGGCCAGTAGAAGAAGATGAGCGTAATGGCGAGCTGCGGTAGGATCAGGAAATAGGGCAGCAGCTTGTTTGAAAAGAGGGCTCGTTTTTCCATCGCGTCGGGGCACCTGATGATGGCGGCCAACGGGAGCGATGTCCCGATCCGCAGGCTCTTTATAAGATCATCCCGGGCGGCCCTGGACCGCCCGGGATGACATGTCGTTCAAGACGTGAGGGGACTACTTGGTGACCGTGCGCTCGAACTGGCGCAGGATCGCATTGCTGCGCGTGACGGCCGAGTCGAGAGCGTCCTTGGCGGGCTTCTGGCCAGCAAGAGCGGCTTCGATTTCCTCGGACACCACGTCGCGGATCTGCACCATGTTGCCGAAGCGCAGACCGCGGGAATTCTCGGTCGGCTCCTTGTTGGTCAGCTCGATCAGCGCCGTCTGGAGAACCGGGTTCTTCTCGTAGAAGCCCGAAGCCTTGGTCTTGTCGTAGGCTGCCTTGGTGATCGGGAGGTAGCCCGATTCCTGGTGCAGCTTCGCCTGGCGGTCGGTATCGGACAGGAACGCGAAGAACTTGGCGACGCCCTTGTATTCGTCAGGCTTCTTGCCGCCCATCACCCACAGCGAAGCGCCGCCGATGATCGAGTTCTGCGGAGCGCCCTTGACGTCCGGGAAATAGGGCATCGGCACGGAGGTGAAATCGAACTTCGCGTTCGCCTTCACGTTGCCGTAGAAGCCCGACGAGGTCAGGAAGATCGCGCATTCGCCCGAGGTGAAGCGACCTTCCGAGCGGCTGTCGCGGCCCGAGTAATCGTAGGTCTTGTCCTTCTGGAGATCGACCAGCGTCTGCAAGAACTTCACGTGCAGCGGCGAGTTGAACTTCATCTCGGTGTCGAAGCCGTCGAGGCCGTTCGCCTTGGTGGCCATCGGCACGTTGTGCCAGGCCGAGAACTGCTCGACGAGGGCCCAGGGGGCCCAGGCGTTCGAGAAGCCGCAGGTGCTGTGGCCGGCGGCCTTCAGCTTCTTGCCGGCTTCGAACACTTCCGGCCAGGTCTTCGGAATCTCGTTGACGCCCGCCTTCTTCAGCTCGTCCTTGTTAATCCACATGACCATCGAGGAGGAGTTGAACGGGAAGGAAAGCATCTCGCCCTTCGCGGTCGAGTAATAGCCGGTGATGGCCGGCAGGTACGCCTTCGGGTCGAATTTCTCGCCGGCTTCCTTCATCATCTCGCCGACCGGCTTGATGGCGCCCTTGGCGCCCATCATGGTGGCGGTGCCGACTTCGAAGACCTGCAGGATGTGCGGCGCGTTGCCGGCGCGGAAGGCCGCGATGCCGGCATTCATGTTGTCGGCGTACTGGCCTTTGTAGCTGGTGACGACCTTGTAGTCCTTCTGCGAGGCGTTGAACTCCTCGGCGAGGCGGTTCACGACGTCGTTGTTGGCGCCCGTCATCGCGTGCCACCACTGGATCTCGGTCTGGGCAAAGGCCGATGTGCTCGTCGCGAGGCCGAGGGCCAAGGCGGCGAGGAAGGTCTTGTTGGTCATGTCGAGTCTCTCCCTTGTCATCCCGTCGAGGATGTTCTTGTCGTTCATCACCCTCGCGCGAAGCCCGGATGACGTTTCAATGACGGAATAATGACAACCATAGCCGGCTCCAAAAAGGAAGCCCTTTCCGCCCACAGGATTAATGCCTGCGCCGGGAATGCGCGCCCTGTGGATTGTCCTGTGGATACTTTGTTCAGATGACGTTGCGTTCGAGCAGCGGGCGGTTCGCCAGCACCCGCTCGTAGCCGAGATCGGACAGGTCGAGAGCAAGGTAGCGGCCGTGCACGATCAATTCCGAAAGACCCCGCCCGATCGCCGGCGCCTGCTGCAAGCCGTGTCCCGAGAAGCCGTTGCAGAGGTAGAAATTGGAGAGCGGCTCCGGCCGCCCCACGATGGCGTTGTGGTCGAGGAGCGACATGTCGTAGGGCCCCGCCCAGGCCCGCCCGGGCTTGATCGCCTCGAAGGCCGGGACCCGGTGCGCGAGCGACTGCCAGATGAACTCCTCGAAGAACGAGAAATCGATCTGCTGGCTCGCCGGGTCGCCGTCGTGCCAGTCGGCGTCCGCCTCGGCGTCCGGAGAAGCGCCGCAGATGAAGCCCTCGCCTTCGGGGCGCACATAAGCACCCGAGGTGTCGATCAGGAGCGGGCAATTCTCGATTTTGTCCCGACACGTGAAGGTGAACACGTAGCGGCGCTTGGCCTCGACCGGAATCGTCACGCCCGCCAAGTCGGCGATCTCGCGCCCGCCGGAGCCCGCGCAATTGACGAGCGCGCCGCAGGCGATCCGCGTGCCGTCCTTCAGGCGGACGGCCGAAATCGTGTCCCCCTCGCGCTCGATTTCGGCGACCTCGCCCTTCACGTATTCGGCGCCGAGCGCGCGGGCCTTTCTGCGGAAGGCCTGCAGCAGGCCCCAGCCATCGAACCATCCCTCGCCGGTCCGGCCCCATGTGCCGGCCTCGAGGTCCTCGGTGTTCAGCCAGGGAAAGCGGGCCTTCAGGCCTGACGGGTCGAGGAGCAGGATATCGGCGCCCTCCGTCGTCTGCAGGGCGTGGTTCTCGCGCAGGATCTGTGCGCCCGCCGCGCTCGCGCAATAGAGATAACCGCCCTCTTTCAGATCGATCTCGGGCCGCTCGCCGTCGACCGCCAGAATGTCGCCGATGGCGCGCAGGAACTGGATTCCATAAAGGGAGATCCGGATGTTCACGGCGCTCGAATATTGCTGGCGGATCGAGGCCGCCGAGAGGGCGGAGGCGGAGAGCTGGTAGGTGGGGTCCTTCTCGATCACCACCACGCGTCCGCCAAAATCGGGATCGGCCAGGAGATGATAGGCGACGGAGGAGCCCATGACGGCTCCGCCCACGATCACGACATCGGCGGCTTTGGTCTGAATGGCGGTCATCGTTCGAATTTCGTTGAGAGGATGATGGAGGATTGCGTGCGCTCCACGCCCTCGACGGCACCGATCCGGTCGATCGCCGCGTCGAGCGAGGGAACATCCTCAGCCTCTACCACCGCCAGCAGATCGAAGACACCGGCGACAGAGTGAAGCGCCCGCAATTCGGGCATTTTCTGCATGGCGGTCACGACACCGGCCGAGGCTTTCGGCGCCACAACGATGGTCACCTGCGCGCGCACCATCCGGCGGCTGATCTCCTCGGCGAGCCGGACCGTGTAGCCGACGATCACGCCCCGCCRTTCGAGGTTTTCCACCCGGGCCTGGACGGTCGTGCGCGACAGGTGGAGGCGCCGCGCCGCCTGGGCATGGCTGACGCGGGCGTTTTCGCGTAAGAGCGCGATCAAGGCGCGATCCGTGGCATCAAGCATCGATTCGCCCAATTAGAACGGCAATACGCCGAAACCTACCCGTCTTTCCGTCAACCTGTCTATGGCGTTCTGCACGGGCCCGGGCTCTTGTGTGCCATCATTCGGGAGGCTCACCATGCATTCAATCCTCGTCATCGGCGCCGGCAAGATCGGCTCCACCATCGCCGACATGCTTCACGACAGCGGCGATTACGCCGTCACGGTGGCGGATAATTCGGCCGCGGCCCTGAAGTCCGTCGCCACGCCGGGCATCAAGACGGTCCAGCTCGATTTCGCCGATGCGGTGGCGTTGCAGGCGGCCCTCAAGGGCCATTACGCCGTGCTGAGCGCCGCGCCCTTCCACCTCACCGGCCATGTCGCCAAGGCCGCCCGCCTCACCGGCGTCAATTATTTCGACCTCACCGAGGACGTGGCGACCACCCGGATGGTCAAGGAACTGGCCGAGGGGTCGACGACCGCGCTCGTCCCGCAATGCGGCCTCGCCCCCGGCTTCATCTCGATCGCGGCGCACGACATCGCGAGCCGATTCGACAAGCTCGACACCGTTCGCCTGCGGGTCGGCGCGCTGCCGCAATATCCCTCGAACGCCCTCTCGTATAACCTGACCTGGAGCACCGACGGCGTCATCAACGAATATATCGAACGCTGCGAGGCGGTGGTCGAAGGCAAGCTGCGCGAAGTGCCCGCCATGGAAGAGCTCGAGGAATTCTCCCTCGACGGCACCCGCTACGAGGCGTTCAACACCTCCGGCGGTCTAGGCACCCTTTGCGAAACTCTCGATGGCAAGGTGCGCAGCCTCAACTACAAGACGATTCGCTACCCGGGCCATTGCGCGCTCATGCGCGTCCTCCTGAACGACCTGCAGCTCAGCCACCGCCGCGAGGTGCTGAAGGACATCCTGGAGCACGCCGTGCCCGCCACCATGCAGGACATGGTCATCGTGTTCGTGACCGTCACCGGCGAGCGCGAAGGCCGCCACGTGCAGGAAACCTACGCCCGCAAGATCTACGGCCAGAAGGTCGCGGGCACGCTCCGCACCGCCATCCAGGTCACCACCGCGGCCGGCATCTGCGCCATGCTCGACCTGCTGGTCGCAGGCTCGCTTCCCGCGACCGGCTTCGTCCGGCAGGAGGAGGTCAATCTCGAGACCTTCCTCGCCAACCGGTTCGGCCGGGTCTATGCGGGCGAAATGCTCGAAGATGTCGACCATGCGGGAAAGAAGCGTCTCGACGCGGTCGCCTGATTTCATCTAAAGACGGCGGCACATCATCGTGCCGCCGTTTTGCTGTTCAATCACATTGAAGGGCGTGGCTCTCGGAAGGGGGCCAGAGGCGCCAGAAACCGACCGGGAGTTTTCCATGTCCGCGCGTGACCAAGCCGCCCTCAAATCCGTCGCTTCGGCGCCAGCCCCCGCGGCCGACGAAGCCCGCGCCGTCCTGAAGCGTCTCGGCGTTCCGGACAGCGCTTTCGCCACCTCCGGCCGCGCCGCCACGTCGCCCATCTCGGGCTCTGTCATCACCCACGTCAAGGAAACGAGCCCCGAGGAGGCGAAAGCCGCCATCGGCCGCGCGCATGAGGCCTTCAAGGCCTGGCGCAAGGTCCCGGCTCCCCGCCGCGGCGAATTCGTGCGCCTGATCGGCGAGGAACTGCGCGCCTCGAAGGACGATCTCGGCCGCCTCGTGACGCTGGAGGCCGGCAAGGTCACGTCGGAGGGCCTCGGCGAAGTGCAGGAGATGATCGACATCTGCGATTTCGCCGTTGGCCTGTCGCGCCAGCTCTACGGGCTCACCATCGCCACCGAGCGCGCCGATCACCGCATGATGGAAACCTRGCATCCGCTGGGCGTCTGCGGCGTCATCTCGGCGTTCAACTTCCCCGTCGCGGTGTGGTCGTGGAACGCGGCCCTCGCCTTCGTGTGCGGCGACAGCGTGGTGTGGAAGCCGTCGGAGAAGACTTTGCTGACGGCTTTGGGCGTCCAGGCCATCGTCGAACGCGCGGCGAAAAAATTCGGCGGCGTGCCCGAGGGCCTCTCCGAAGTCCTGCTCGGCGGCCGCGAGGTCGGCGAGGTGCTGGTCGAGGACGAGCGCGTGCCGATCCTGTCCGCCACCGGCTCCACCGCCATGGGACGTCAGGTCGGGCCGAAGCTCGCCTCCCGCTTTGCCCGTGCGATCCTCGAACTCGGCGGCAACAACGCCGCCGTCGTCGCGCCCTCGGCCGATCTCGATCTCGCCCTGCGCGGCATCGCCTTCGCCGCCATGGGAACGGCCGGCCAGCGCTGCACCACCCTGCGCCGCCTCTTCGTGCATGACAGCGTCTACGACAAGCTCGTGCCGCGTCTCGTGAAGGTCTATGGCAGCGTCAAGATCGGCGATCCCCGCGCGGAGGGCACCCTCGTCGGGCCGCTGATCGACAAGTCGGCTTTCGACGGCATGGAACGGGCGCTCGACGAGGCGCGCGCCGGCGGCGGCAAGGTCCATGGCGGCGGCCGCTACACCGAGGGCGCCTGCGCCGAGGGCTTCTATGCGAAGCCCGCTCTCGTCGAAATGCCGTCCCAGGTCGGACCGGTTCTGCGCGAAACCTTCGCGCCGATCCTGTACGTGATGCGCTATTCCGATTTCGACACGGTGCTCGATGCGCATAACGCGGTCGGCGCGGGCCTGTCCTCGTCGATCTTCACCACCGACCTGCGCGAGGCCGAGGCCTTCATCTCCGTCATCGGCTCGGATTGCGGCATCGCCAACGTCAATATCGGCCCCTCGGGCGCCGAGATCGGCGGCGCGTTCGGCGGCGAAAAGGAAACCGGCGGCGGTCGCGAGGCCGGTTCGGATGCATGGAAGGCCTATATGCGCCGCGCCACCAACACCATCAATTACGGCAAGACGTTGCCACTCGCGCAAGGCGTGACCTTCGACGTGGGATGAGAGGTGAGTGTGAAGGGTGAAGGGTGAGGGGTGAGGCTGCGCGAGCTGCCTTCCCACCGATGACCCACTCTTCCCATTCTCCATCTGGTACTTCGCCCCTTCACCCTTTCACCCCTCACCCCTTCACTCTTCACCCCTTCACCTCTTTCACCCTTCACCTCCTTCCGCGAGCGTCCCCCATGACAGCGCCCTCCCGCACCGGCGGCCAGATCCTTGTCGATCAACTTCTCGTCCATGAGGTCGATCACATCTTCTGCGTTCCCGGCGAGAGCTATCTGGCGGCGCTCGACGCGTTGCATGATGCCGACATTGCCGTGACTGTCTGTCGCCAGGAAGGCGGCGCGGCCATGATGGCGGAGGCGCATGGCAAGCTCACCGGCCGTCCGGGGATCTGCTTCGTGACCCGCGGTCCCGGGGCCACCAACGCCTCCCCCGGCCTGCACATCGCCAAGCAGGATTCGACGCCCATGATCCTGTTCGTCGGCCAGATCGAACGCGGCATGCGCGAGCGCGAGGCGTTTCAGGAACTCGATTACCGCGCGGCGTTCGGCGCCATCGTCAAATGGGCGACGGAGGTCGACGATCCGGCGCGTTTCCCGGAGATCGTCTCCCGCGCCTTTCACGTCGCCACCTCCGGCCGCCCCGGCCCGGTGGTGATCGCGCTTCCCGAGGACGTTCTCACCGACATGGCGGCGGTCGTCGACGCGCCGCGCTACGCGCCCATCGAGACCGCGCCGTCGGCGCAGCAGATCGGCGAATTGCAGACGCTTCTCGAGAGCGCCAAAAACCCGATCGTCCTCCTCGGCGGCAGCCGCTGGTCCCCGGAATCGGTTGCGGATTTCGCGCGCTTCGCCCAAGCCTTCCAGCTTCCGGTCGCCTGCACGTTCCGGCGTCAGATGCTGTTTTCGGCCGATCATCCGTCTTACGCGGGCGATCTCGGCCTCGGCGTCAATCCGAAGCTTCTGGCGCGCATCAAGGCTTCGGATCTGGTGCTGGCTGTCGGCACCCGCATGTCGGAAATCGCCAGCCAATCCTACAAGCTGCTGGGCATCCCGGCCTCGGCCCAGAAGCTCGTTCACGTTCATGCGGATGCGGGCGAGCTCGGCCGCGTCTACAGCCCGCACCTCGCCATCAACGCGTCACCGGCGCCGTTCGCGGCCGCCCTCGCGGCGCTCAAACCATCCCGGACGCCCGGCTGGAGCGACGGCACGAAGACCGCCCATGCGGATTATCTCGCGTGGAGCGACCCGTCGGCGATCCGCCATCCCGGCGCGCTGCAGATGGGCGAGGTCATGACGCATCTGCGCAAGGTCCTGCCGGCCGAGACCATCTTCTGCAACGGCGCCGGCAATTTCGCCACCTGGGTGCATCGCTTCTGGCCGTTCACCGGATACGGTACACAGCTCGCGCCGACCTCCGGCTCGATGGGCTACGGCGTTCCGGCGGCGGTGGGCGCGAAGCGGGTTCAGCCGGAAAGCCCCGTTGTGGTGTTCGCGGGCGACGGCGATTTCCTCATGAACGGGCAGGAATTCGCCACCGCGGTGCAATACGACCTGCCGATCCTCGTGATCCTCCTCGATAACGGCATGTACGGCACCATCCGCATGCATCAGGAGCGCGATTATCCCGGCCGCGTCTCGGCGACGCTGCTGAAGAACCCGGATTTCGCCGCCTACGCCAAGGCGTTCGGCGGCCATGGCGAGCGAGTCGAGCGGACGGAAGAATTCGCGCCCGCGCTGGAACGCGCTCTGGCGTCGGGCAAGCCCGCAATCCTCCATTGCATGCTCGATCCCGAGGCGATCACGCCGTCGATGTCGCTGACGCAGATTCGCGAGAAGGCGCTGGCGGGAAGTAGGTGATCGGGTAAGCGCTACCCGTCAGGGGTCGCGGTTGGACCCTCCCGGTCATTCCGGGGCGCGCTTTTGCGCGAGCCCGGAACCCAGACGCGCTTTGCTATGCCAGACGAGTAACCGGTCAGCCCACCTTGATCGCTCGGCGTTTATGGGTTCCGGGTTCCGCTTTCGCGGCCCCGGAATGACCGGTATCAACCGCGACAATCATCCATCACACCGGCATGCGCGAGCTCGACTCGGCCATGACGGCAAGGCGTTATGCCGCCTTCGCTTCGTTCAGTCGCTGCGCCACCAATGCCCGCAGCGAGCGCAAATCCTTCACGAAGGCGCGGATGCCCTCGGAGAGTTTCTCGGTCGCCATCGCGTCCTCGTTGAGCGCGAAGCGGAACGCCTTTTCGTCGAGAACGCGCGGGGCCGGCATCCGGGTGATGTTGTCGCCGGACAGCTTGCGCGGAAGATCGCCCTCGGCCTTCGCCAGTTCGTCCAGCAACGCCGGCGAAATGGTCAGGCGGTCGCAGCCGGCGAGCGCCTCGATCTCGCCCATGTTGCGGAAGGACGCGCCCATCACCACCGTCTTGACGCCCTGCGCCTTGTAGGATGCGTAGATGTTGCGGACCGACACGACGCCCGGATCGGTCTCGCCCGTATAGGGACCGCCGCCCGCCTTCACATGCCAGTCGAGAATGCGCCCCACGAAGGGCGAGATCAGAAACACGCCGGCTTCCGCGCAGGCCTGCGCCTGGGTCTCACAGAACAGCAGCGTGAGATTGCAATCGATGCCTTCCTTCTGGAGGATCTCCGCGGCGCGGATGCCCTCCCAGGTCGACGCGATCTTGATGAGGACGCGGTCGCGGCCGATGCCGCGTTCCTCGTAGGCGCGGATGAGGGCGCGGGCCTTGGCGAGCGTCGCTTCAGTGTCGAATGACAGGTCGGCGTCCACTTCGGTCGAGACGCGGCCGGGGACGATGCCTGCGAGTTCGGCCCCGAACGCCACCGCGAGGCGGTCGCAGATGGCCGAGGCGACAGCCTCTCGCGAACCGCTCTGGCCGCGACCCCAGCTCAGCGCCTCGTCGACGATCGGCGCATAGGCGGGATTCTCGACGGCTTTCAGCAGCAGGGTCGGGTTCGTGGTGCAATCCTGCGGTTTCAGGCGGCGCACCGCGTCGAGATCGCCCGTATCGGCGACCACCACCGTCATGGCGCGCAACTGATCGAGTTTGGAGGGCATCGAAAGCTCCGTATGTCTGATGCGGCAAGCCTTAGACCCAAGAGACGCCGTCGTGAAGGCCGAAGCGCCGCAGAGAGGCGGGGGGCGCCTAGAAAAACAGCCCGCGATGGGCCTTCACGCGGTTCAGGATGAAGGAATGGACCTCCTCGACCCGACGCAGAGACCGGTCGTCGCTGTGGGTGACGAGCCAATAGGTGCGCATGAACGAGATTTCGGGGAGAACCACCCGCAGCTCCGGGAACGACCGGAGCGCGTAATCGTGCAGGACGCCTAGGCCCGCGCCCGCCCGCACGGCCTCCACCTGTGCCACGACGCTGGCGCATTCGTAGCGCCGCGACGTGTATTTCTCGAAGCTGGAGAAATAGTCGAGGACCGGGCTGTAGAGCAGGTCCGGCACGTAGGTCACCAGCGTCTTGCCGGCGAGGTCCGACGGCTCGCCGATGGGCCCGTGACGGGCGAGGTAGCTTTCCGACGCATAAAGCCGCAGCCGATAATCCGTGAGCTTGCGCGACACCAGACGGCCTTCGGTGGGCTGCTCCAGAGTGATGGCGATGTCGGCTTCCCGCTTCGTCAGCGAGAACGTCCGCGGCAGGGCGACGAGCTGGAGGGTCAGGCCGGGATGGCGCTCCGCGAGCGTTCCCAGCTCCGGCGCGAGGAAATAGGTGCCGAAGCCGTCCGGCGCGCCGACCCGCACGGTGCCCGAGAGGGCAAGGTCCGCGCCGCCGATCTCGCTGGACACCGCGAGCGCCTGGCTTTCCATGGTCTCGGCCTTCGACAGCAGCCGCTCGCCCGCCTCCGTCAGCGCGTAGCCCTGGGGGCGGCGCTCGAACAGCTTGGTTTTGAGCGCATGTTCGAGAGCCGAGATCCGGCGCGAGACCGTCGTGTGGTCGGCTTCGAGCTGGCGCGCCGCCACGGTGAGCCGCCCCGCCCGCGCGACCGAGAGAAAGAAGCGGAGATCGTTCCAGTCGAAAGCGCCCACAGCCGGTTTGATCCTTCATGTCATATTGGTGTTTTCGCACAAGGTTCCGCTCAAATCACCCATAGTGCTGCGATTTTGACAATGATAGCGTCAGGGAAATCTCAAAACCCCAACAGGTAAGGAAACGCCATGCGCGAGGTTGGACATTTCATCGGCGGCAAGCACGTCCCAGGCGCCTCCGGCCGGACGGCCGAGATCTTCCAGCCCATGACCGGGGAGGTCATCGGCAAGGTGGCCTTGGCTTCGAAGGACGAACTTCGCAACGCCGTCGAGAACGCCAAGGCGGCGCAGCCCGCCTGGGCCTTCACCAATCCGCAGCGGCGCGCCCGCGTGATGATGCGGTTCCTCGATCTCATCGCCAAAGAGAACGATTCGCTGGCCGAGTTGCTCGCCCGCGAGCATGGCAAAACCATCCCGGACGCCAAGGGTGACATCCAGCGCGGCGTCGAGGTGGTGGAATTCTGCACCGGCATCCCGCACCTCATGAAGGGCGATTTCTCCGAAGGCGCGGGCCCCGGCATCGACATGTATTCGATCCGTCAGGCGCTCGGCGTGGTGGCCGGCATCACGCCGTTCAACTTCCCGGCCATGATCCCGCTCTGGAAGCTCGCGCCGGCGATCGCCTGCGGCAACGCCTTTATCCTGAAGCCTTCCGAGCGGGCGCCCGGCGTACCCATGCGCCTCGCCGAACTGATGATGGAAGCGGGCCTGCCTGCCGGCATCCTCAACGTGGTCAACGGCGACAAGGAATCGGTCGACGGCATCCTCGACGATCCGGACATCAAGGCGGTCGGCTTCGTCGGCTCCTCGGCGATCGCCGAATACGTCTATTCGCGCGCCACCGCGCAGGGAAAGCGCGCGCAATGCTTCGGCGGCGCCAAGAACCACATGATCATCATGCCGGATGCCGATCTCGATCAGGCGGCGGACGCGCTCATCGGCGCGGGCTACGGCTCGGCGGGCGAGCGCTGCATGGCGATCTCCGTGGCGGTGCCGGTGGGCAAGGCCACGGCGGACGCGCTCATGGACCGGTTGGTTCCGCGCGTGGAGAGCCTCAAGGTCGGCCCCTCCACCGACCCGTCGGCGGATTTCGGCCCGATGGTCACCAAGGCCCACATGGAAAAGGTCCGGTCCTACGTGGATCTCGGCGTCAAGGAAGGCGCGAAACTCGTGGTCGACGGCCGGAACTTCAAGATGCAGGGCTACGAGAACGGCTTCTATATGGGCGGCTGCCTGTTCGACGACGTGACGCCGGACATGCGCATCTACAAGGAAGAAATCTTCGGCCCCGTCCTGTCGGTGGTGCGCGCCAAGGATTACGAGGATGCCTTGAGGCTTCCGAGCGAGCACGAATACGGCAACGGCGTCGCGATCTACACCCGCGACGGCGATGCAGCGCGCGATTTCGCGTCCCGCGTGAATGTGGGCATGGTCGGCATCAACGTGCCGATCCCCGTGCCGCTCGCCTATTACACCTTCGGCGGCTGGAAGCGCTCAGGGTTCGGCGATCTCAACCAGCACGGCCCGGATGCCATCCGCTTCTACACCAAGACCAAGACGGTGACGTCGCGCTGGCCCTCGGGCACGAAGGAAGGCGCGGAATTCTCGATTCCCACGATGAAGTGAGACAGGACGGCCGGGCTTGGACCCGGCCGTTTTCGCTCTAGGTCGTCTGGACCGCCCCGCGTCTCTGGGAGCATGAGAAATCGCCATGAACCAGTTCTCCCTGACCGACGACCAGATCGCGATCCGCGACATGGCGCTGTCTTTCGCGGCGGAGAACCTCGCGCCGCATGCGCTCGAATGGGATGAGACCAAGCATTTTCCCGTCGATGTGATGCGCGAGGCGGCGGCGCTCGGGATGGCGGCGATCTATACGCGTGACGATGTGGGCGGATCTGGCATGACGCGGCTCGACGCGGCGCTGATCTTCGAGGCGCTCGCCACGGGCTGTCCGGCGATCTCGGCCTATCTGTCGATCCACAACATGGTCACGTGGATGATCGACCGCTACGGCTCCGACGAGCAGCGCCGGCGTTTCATCCCGAAGCTCGCCACCATGGATTTCATCGGCAGCTATTGCCTGACCGAACCGGGCTCGGGTTCGGATGCGGCTGCGCTGAAGACCCGCGCGGTTCGCGACGGCGATCATTACGTGGTCAACGGCGTCAAGCAGTTCATCTCCGGCGCGGGCGTGTCCGACCTCTACGTCACGATGGTGCGCACGGGAGAAGCCGGGCCTTCCGGAATCTCCACGCTGGTGATCGAAAAGGATGCGCCCGGCCTGTCCTTCGGCGCGCTTGAGAAGAAGATGGGCTGGAACGCGCAACCCACCCGCGCGGTGATCTTCGAGGACGTGCGCGTGCCCGTCACGAACCTTCTGTCGGACGAGGGTGTGGGGTTCAAGATCGCCATGTCGGGCCTCGACGGCGGTCGGATCAACATCGGCGCGTGCTCGCTCGGCGGCGCGCAATCCGCGCTCGACAAGGCTCTGGCTTACGCGAATGACCGCAAGGCCTTCGGCAAACGCATCGCGGATTTCCAGGCGCTGCAATTCAAGCTCGCCGACATGGCGACCGACCTCGAAGCGGCGCGCACCTTCCTGTGGCGCGCCGCATCGGCGCTGGACGCGAAAGCGCTCGATGCGCCCAAGCTCTGCGCGATGGCAAAGCGGCTCGCGACCGACACCGGATTCAACGTCGCCAACGACGCGCTGCAGATCCACGGCGGCTACGGCTACCTGGCGGATTACGGCATCGAAAAAATCGTCCGCGACCTGCGCGTCCACCAGATTCTCGAAGGCACCAACGAGGTGATGCGCCTGATCGTGGCGCGGGATCTGGTGGGGCGGGGAAATTAGGTTTTGGCGAATGGCGAGTGGCGAATGGGGGACCGGGCGAGGGGTGACTAGGGAATAGGCATAGATGGTCGGGCCGATCAGTTTGAAAGCCTGGCTTCCCTCAGTTTACCATTCGCCATTCGCCATTCGCCACTCGCCCCATACCACTCGCCACAACGGAGCACACCAATGAGCACCATCGCATTCATCGGCCTCGGCAACATGGGCGGCCCAATGGCGGCCAATCTCGCGAAGGCCGGGCACGCGGTCGTGGGCTTCGATCTCTCCGAGGCCTCGTGCGCGCAGGCCAGGGCCGACGGGGTGGCGATCGCTGCTTCGGCGAAGGACTCGGTCGCGGATGCCGATGTGGTCGTCACCATGCTGCCGGCGGGCAAGCATGTGATCGCGGTCTGGTCCGACATCCTGCCGGGCGTCAAAGCGGGAGCGCTCGTCATCGATTGCTCGACCGTCGATGTGGAGAGTGCCCGCAAGGCTCATGCGATGGCGCGGGAGAAGGGGCTCCAGTCGCTGGACGCCCCCGTGTCGGGCGGCGTCGGCGGGGCGAAGGGCGGAACCCTCACCTTCATGGCGGGCGGGGCCAAGGAGGCTTTCGGCCGGGCCGAGCCGATCCTTGCGCAGATGGGCAAACGGGTGGTCCATTGCGGGGAGGGCGGAGCCGGACAGGCCGCGAAGATCTGCAACAACATGATTCTCGGCGTGTCGATGATCGGCGTCGCGGAAGCCTTCGTGCTGGCCGAGAAGCTCGGGCTGTCGCATCAGGCGCTCTACGATGTCGCTTCGACCTCGTCCGGGCAGTGCTGGTCGCTCACCACATATTGCCCGGTGCCGGGCCCGGTGCCGACCTCGCCGGCCAATAACGCCTACAAGCCCGGCTTCGCGGCGGCCCTGATGTTGAAGGACCTGCGCCTGTCGCAGGAGGCCGCGCGCGCATCGGGCGCCGAGACGCCCATGGGAGCCGAGGCCGAGAAGCTCTATGGGCTTTTCAATGAATCAGGCCACGAAGGCGTGGATTTCTCAGGGATCATCAATTTCCTCCGGGAACGCTCGGGGGGCTGACGCGACCTTGCCGGCGAAATGGCCGGCCATGTGTTGCATTGCACCTACAGCTTTCGCTTCCGGCCTCTACTAGTCTCCGCGCTCCCGAATTGCTCACTGGCGAGCGCGCGAGTTACCGATGGTCCGTTCCAAGGCCCCCACGGCCAACCCCTCCGCCGATGCGGCCGCCATGCTGCGCCGCGTCGGTTTCGCGCTTCTGTTCTTCGCCGTTCCGGTGACGGCCCTCTTCGCCCGGCGCGCCCTCGTGATCGTGGCGCCCGTGGCCGTGGCGCTGATCCTGCTGGCGGCGCTGCTCGATGGCGGCTCCCGCGGGCCCCTCGACAAGCTCCTGTCCGTCCTGCTCTCCTCGGCCGGCCTCGCGGGCGGGATCCTGTTTTTCTGGGCGGCCTTGTCGCTTCTCTGGACGCCCTTCGTCGCGGAGGCCGCCGAGCGGCTTCTGAACATTCTCGCCATGGCCGCCATGGCGATGGTCGGCTACCTGGCGCTTCCCGACCGGATGCGTTCGGCCAATCTCTACATTCTGCCCGTGGGCGTCGGCATGGCGGCCCTGATGGGCATGGTCGCGCTGTTCCGGGAGGGCTCCGTCGCCGAGACGCAGAGCCTCGATCGCGGCATGATCCTGCTCGTGCTCCTCCTCTGGCCCGCCATCACGTGGCTGCATTCCCGCGGCCGCAACCTCGAGGCCCTGCTGTTGGGCGTCATCGTGGCCCTGGGTGCGCTCTTTGCCACCGATACCCTGGCGCTGCAAGCGCTCCTGATCGGCGCGCTGGCCTTCGCGGTCACGGCCTTCATGCCCGTCACGGGGTCTCGGCTGACGGCCGCCATCATGGCGGGCTTGCTGCTTCTCGCGCCCCTCCTGCCCTTCGTTCTCGAACCGCTGGCGTCGGCGTTCCTCGGCCCCAAGGCCCCCGCGGCGGCGAGCCTCGCGGTCTGGAAGAACGTGATCCTGACCGAGCCGCAGCGCCTGATCACCGGCCATGGCCTCGAGACGGCCCTGAGAGGCCGGCTGTTCGGCCTGTTGCCGCCCGCGGCGCCGTGGTCGTTTCTGTTCGAAATCTGGTACGAGCTCGGTCTCGTCGGAGCTGTCGCGGGTGCGACCCTGCTTTATTCCGCCGTCACGGCCTCGCGCGGCGAGCGGCCGGTGCTCGGGCCGGGCATCATGGCGGCCTTCGCCAGCGCCTATGCGCTGGGCTGTCTCGGGGTCGCCACCGCGCAGATCTGGTGGCTTACGGCGCTGATCGTGGTGGTGCTGATTTTCGTCGCGATCGAACGCGGTCAGTTCCGCACCACGCGCCCGAAGGCGATCCTCCGCCCGGTCCATTGATGCGGCATCGGACGCGGGGCGATTGCGATTGACCGGCCGCGCCTTCCTCTGCTTGGGTGTTTCCTTACGTCACTTTCCAGGGATCTTCCATGCCGATCATCAACCGCGTCGCCGACCTGTCCGATGAAATCGCCACCTGGCGTCGCGATTTTCATGAGAACCCCGAGCTTCTCTACGATGTCCATCGCACGGCCGGCATCGTCGCCGAGAAGCTCAAGGCGTTCGGTTGCGACGAGGTCGTGACGGGGATCGGTCAGACGGGCGTCGTCGGCGTCATCCGCGGGCGCCAGTCGGGCTCGGGCAAAGTCATTGGCCTTCGGGCCGACATGGACGCGCTTCCCATCCAGGAGGCGTCCGACCTGCCCTATAAGTCGCGCGCGGCCGGCAAGATGCATGCCTGCGGCCATGACGGCCACACCGCCATGCTGCTCGGGGCCGCCAAGTATCTGAGCGAGACGCGCAATTTCGACGGCACCGCCGTGATGATCTTCCAGCCCGCCGAAGAAGGCGGCGCGGGCGGCGACGCGATGGTCAAGGACGGATTGATGGAGCGCTTCGGCGTGCAGGAGGTCTATGGCATGCACAACATGCCGGGCCTTCCCGTCGGCCAATTCGCCATCCGCCCCGGTTCGATCATGGCGGCGGCGGATCGGTTCAGCATCACCATCGAGGGCAAGGGCGCCCATGCGGCCCGTCCCCATGACGGCATCGACACGATCCTCGTGGCAAGCCACGTCATCACGGCCCTGCAATCCATCGCATCGCGGAATGTCGATCCGCTCGAATCGGCCGTCGTCTCCGTCTGCATGATCAAGGCCGGCGAAACCTTCAACGTGATCCCGCAGACGGCCGAAATCCTCGGCACCGTGCGCACCCTCTCGCCCGCCGTGCAGGATCTGGCGGAGAGCCGCGTCCGCGCCATTCTCGACCACGTCTGCGCCGCCTTCGGCGCGACCGCCACCATCGAATATTGGCGCGGTTATCCGGTGACGGTGAACGATGCCGAGAAGACATCGTTCGTCGCCGGCGTTGCGAAGGAAATCGCCGGAGAAAGCGGCGTCGACACCGCCGTGCAGCCGATGATGGGGTCGGAGGATTTCTCGTTCATGCTCAACGAGCGACCCGGCGCCTACATCTTCGTCGGCAACGGCGATACGGCGGGCTTGCACCATCCGAAATACAATTTCGACGACACCGCGGCGCCCTACGGCGTGTCGCTGTGGGCGAAGATCATCGAGTCGGGAATGCCCGCGCGCTGAAGAACGTATCGCGCAGGGCCGTTGGTTCGGCTCTGCCGTTGGCGCTCGGCGCTGGAAAGCGGCGCCGGCGCCATCCCGCGCCGGCCCTAAAGGCATTGTTTACCAAGAACTTGATCGGCGACGGAGCTTTACCGGCCGTTCATCGGTTGAGGCCGAACCTGCCCCCATCACGCATCTCTCCAACCGATGACGCATATGGGCCCGCAGACTTCTCCCGACCCGATCTTCACGCCGGCCCCCTCGCGCTACGAGCGGCCCCGTCTCGCCCCGCGGGCGGGGTTCGGGATCATGCCGCCGCCGGCAGAGCTTTCGCGGCACCAGACCTTCATTCTCGGACGCTCGGACGCCCGCACGCGGCCCCTCCTCAACCAGGAGGAGCGCGACCGTTTGCATTGCTGGTCGATGATTGTCGCGGTGGGCTCGTCGATGACGGGGCTTGGGCTGCTGCTGACCTCCATCTTCCACTGACCTCATGAAAGAGCCCGGCATCGAGCCGGGCTCTCTCGGGGGAGATTCGGGCGCTCAGGCCCGCGGTCCCGGATGCGAAGGGCTCGGATTGGGATCGGTCTGCGGTCCCTCTGGCGCCCGGTCGGGGTCGGTGGCGGGGATTTCCGAGGGCTGCTCGACCGGGACCTCGGTAGGGTTGTGGCCGGGAAGAACCGGATCGGGAGCAGGGCTCGGCGGAGTGGGCTGGGGATCGTACGGGCCAGGGCCTCGTGTCATACGGATTCTCCTTGCTTATCCGCTCTCAACGGCACCGCCCGCTCTCCGTTCCTCACCTCAGCGGCCAGAACAGCATGATGAGGGGCGCGCCGACGACCACCACGATGATCGAAAGCGGCAGGCCGAGGCGCCAGTAATCGCCAAAGCGATACCCCCCAGGTCCCATCACCAGCGTGTTGCATTGATGCCCGATGGGCGTGAGGAAATCGCAGGCAGCCCCGATGGCGACCGCCATCAGGAAGGCGTCCGGTTTGAAGCCCAGCTGGGTCGCGAAGCTTCCGGCGATGGGCGCCATGACCAGCACCGTGGCGGCGTTGTTGAGAAAGGGCGTCACCGCCATGGCCGCCACCATGATCAGCACCAGCGCGCCGCCGGGCGGCAGCATATTGGCGGCGGCGGAAAGCCAACCTGCGATGAGATCCGTTCCGCCGGTCGTGCGGATCGCTTCCGAAACCGGGATCAACGCGCCGAGCATGACCAGAATGGGCCATTCGATCGTCGCGTAGGCTTCGCGCAACGTCAGCGAGCCGAACAAAATCAGGAGCACGCCCGCGCCGAAGAACGCGATGGCCACCGGCAGCACGTTGAACGCGACCAGCGCCATCGCGACGGCGAGCACCGCGATGGGGAGGAGGCTGCGCCGGGCATTGCCCAACCGGATCGCCCGGTGTGCCAGCGGGAGACAACCGAGATCCTTCAGGGTGTCGGGAAGGCGCGTGAGATTGCCCTGCAGCACGATGACGTCGCCGGTTCCGAGCGTGATGTCCCGCAGCCGCTCGGTGAAGCGTTTGCCGCTGCGGCTGATGGCGATGAGGTTGACCTGATAGCGCTCGTACAGGGCAAAACGCTCGGCGGATGCCCCGCTC
>NZ_JBFUHH010000004.1:0-103023 GCF_056402495.1 Microvirga sp. P4_A5
GGCTAGAGCGGTTTCAATCCCGCTTCGATCTCGGCCCGGCGCCCTTCGAGGAAGGGCGGAAGGGCGAGGCGTTCGCCGAGGGTTTCCATGGGCTCGTCGGTGGCAAAGCCCGGCCCGTCGGTCGCGATCTCGAAGAGAATTCCGTTGGGCTCCCGGAAATACAGGCTCTTGAAATAGAAACGGTCGATCGGCCCGCTCGATGGCGCGCGGATCGTGCGCAGGCGCTCGGCCGCTTCACGGTAGGTCTCGTCGTCGGGTGTGCGGAACGCCACATGGTGGACGCCGCCGGCCCCCGGATGCGTGGGTTCCAGATGCGGTTCGACCGCCACATGGAGTTCGGCCGCCGGTCCGCCATCGCCCATCTCGAAGACCTGCACGGCGGATTGGCCGCGCCGATACTCCCGGGTCGCGCGCATGCCCATGCCGTCGGCGACGACACGGCCGGTCGGCTCCAGCCGCGGCACGCTCATGGTGATGGGGCCGAGGCCGCGGATTTGATGCTCGGCCGGCACCGGGCTGCGATCCCACGGATGGGCCTCGCCCGCGCCGCCATCATCGACGAGGCCGAGACGCTGGCCCTCGTGGTCCTCGAAATCCAGCCACAAACGACCGTCGCGTTCGACAATGCCCTCGTGGGCGATGCCCCGCGCCGCGAAGCGGTCCTTCCACCATGCGAGCGTCGTCTCGCCGCTCACGCGCAAGGCCGTGTGCACGATGCTGTTGGTGCCCCGCCGCTCGCGCTTGGTGGGAAAATCGAAGAACGTCAGGTCGGAGCCCGGGGACGCGAGCCCGTCGGCATAAAACAGGTGATAGGCGCTCACATCGTCTTGGTTGACCGTCTTCTTGACCAGCCGCATCCCCAGAGCCTGCGTGTAGAACGCGTGGTTTCCGGGCGCGTCCGCCGAGACAGCGGTCAGGTGATGAATTCCGGTGAGTTTCATGGCTCTTCTCTCCACTCTTGCTGCGAGGAAGATAAGGTTGCGAAGACGCACGCGCGACCCCGGCTAATGCCAAATTTCATTTGCACGAACGCAAGACGACTTTCAGCCGACCGCGAAAAGGTCCCGGCTCTCGGTGATAGCCGCCGGCTCCTCGTAGGCGTTCTGATCGCCGGGTCCGGTTTCCCATCCAAGATCGGGAAGGGCGATGATGCGCAGACCGCGGGGATCGTTGCGGGTGACCACGAGGTTACGGCTTTCCAGATAGGCGACGAGCCGGCGGGCCCTTCCGGGCGAGCGGCTGCCGCAGGATCGGGCGATTTCGCCATCGGCCGGACAGGGGGCGCCCATCATCGCGGCGCGGGCGAGGAGCAGGTAGACGCCCTGGATATCTTCGGCGAGATCCGCCGCGAACGCCATCGCGCGACCCCAGTCGGCACCCGCTGCGGTGTCCGCGTCGACACCCGCGCGGGCAACGGCCAGGAGCCGGCGGAAGGCGGGCAGGTTCGGCGGTTCCCCGCCGATCCGCTTGATGCGGCAGCGCACCAGAAAGTCCTGATAGAGCACCGCCACGGTTCGAAACGCCGCTTCGGGATCGGCAAGGATCTCGCGCAGGATCGTATCGAGCGCCACCTCCCGAGCGGCCTTCGATTCGTCCGTCATCTCCGGCGCTGCCTCAGGGGCCGGGGGACGCGAACGTGCGAGCTGGGCGAGGAGGTCGTTGGTGGCCGGCGGAGGCGGGGCCACCGCGCGGCGCGGCGCGACCGGCCGCGCGACTTCGTCCTCGCCGGCGGTGAAAATCAGATCGCGCGCTTCTTCCTTGGCCTGGTCCGGCAGCGGCATCAGCTTGAACGAGCCGCTGCGCGCGGAGGTTTCGACTTCGCCGATGCGCACGGGAACCGGCCGACGCGAAAGGGCGGGGCCCAGCGCCACGAAATGCCCGCGCTCGAGATCGCGGAACATCTCGGCCTGCCGGCGCTCCATGCCCAGGAGATCGGCGGCGCGCGCCATGTCGATATCGAGGAAGGTCCGGCCCATGAGGAAGTTGGAGGCTTCGGCCGCGACGTTCTTGGCGAGCTTCGCCAAGCGCTGGGTCGCGATGATGCCGGCCAATCCGCGCTTGCGGCCCCGGCACATCAGGTTGGTCATGGCGCCGAGCGAAATCTTCCGTGTCTCGTCCGAGACTTCCCCCGCGGCCGATGGAGCGAAAAGCTGAGCCTCGTCGACCACCACCAGCATCGGGTACCAGAGGTCCCGGTCCGCATCGAACAGGCCGCCGAGGAAAGCCGCCGCGCAACGCATCTGCGCCTCGGTATCGAGACCCTCGAGGTTCAGGACGACCGAGACGCGGTGCTGGCGCACACGAGCGGCGATTCGCTGGAGGTCTCCCTCGCTGCGGGCCGCATCCACCACCACGTGACCGAATTTTTCCGCCAGGGTGACGAAGTCGCCTTCCGGGTCGATGACCGCCTGCTGCACCATCGGGGCGCTTTGTTCGAGAAGGCGGCGCAGCAGATGCGACTTGCCGGAGCCGGAATTGCCCTGGACCAGCAGACGGGTCGCCAGCAATTCCTCGAGATCGAGCATCGCCGACGAGCCCTTTGCGGCTCCCGACGCCATCCCCGAGGAGACCTGCCCCATATCGATGCCGACCTTCATCCGCCTCCCTTTCGCAATGCCCTCTTGGCGACCAACCGCTTAGCACATCCGACGAAGAGTCAGCGAACGGGGCCGGAATGCTCCACAGGGCAAGAGGCCGCAGGCGCCCCAAGAGGCCGCAGGCGCCCAAGAGGCCGCAGGCGCCCAAGAGGCCGCAGGCGCCCAAGAGGCCGCAGGCGTATTCAATCGGCGATGGCCGCCTCGGCGGCGCGGACCGCGCTGCCGCGCAGGGGCAATTCCTTCATCCGCAGGAGGAAGAACAGCGAGAGACCGAACCCCACGAAGGCCGCCCCGAAAACGTACCGGAAGGTCTCCGCCATATCGGCGCCCTGTTGCGCGGCCGCCGGACCGAGCGCCTCGTGGCTCGATGCGCCGCCTACTCCCGACAGACCGAGAATGATCGCGCCGAAGATCGCCACGATGAACGCGCCTCCGATGGAGCGGAAGAAATTGGCCACCCCCGTGGCCGTGCCGAGCTCGTGGGGTCGGACCGCGTTCTGGATCGCGACCGTGCTGACCGGCAGCAACGTTCCGAGCCCGACGCTGAGGAAGCCCAGCACGATCTCGATCCCCGTCAAGGAAAGAAGGTGGCCGGCCGCCACCAGAATGCCGGTGCCGACCAAAGACGCCGCCAGGCCCACGACCGGCACCCGCTTGTAATGGGTGATCTTGGCCATCAGCGTCCCCGACAGGTTCGCGCCGAGGACGGTGCCGGCCATCAGGGGGATCAGCGCAAGGCCCGAATGGCTCGCCGACAATCCCCGCACCGTCTCGAAATAGACCGGCAGGTAGATGGTCAGGCCGATATAGGTGCCCATGCCGAAACAGGCGGCAAGCACCCCCATCCGAACCACCGGGTTGTGCAGGACGCCGGCCGGAATCAGCGGCTCGACAGCCGTCCCCATGCGCCAGCTGAAGAGCATCCAGAATACCCCCGACAGAACGACCAGGGCCAGAATGGGCATGGAGATCCAGGGATAGCGCAGACCGCCCCAGCTCAGCGCGAGCAGGATCGACACGGTGGCTGCGACCAGCAGAAGGGCCCCCAGAAGATCGAGCTTGTGCGGCCGCTCATGCCGCGGCAGGCGCTTCAGGCCCCGATAGGAGATCAGGAAAGCCAGCAGTCCGAGCGGAAGGTTGATCCAGAAGATCATCGACCAGTGCAGATGCTGGGCGAAAAAGCCCCCCAGCACAGGCCCGGCGAGACTCGATGTCATGAACACGCTGGCAAAATACACCTGATAGCGCCCGCGATCCCGGGGCGCTACGAGATCGGCCACGATGGTCTGCGACAGGGCAATCAGCCCCCCGCCGCCGAGGCCCTGCAAACCGCGCGCCAGAATGAGAATGAGCATCGAGGGCGCCAGCGCGCAGGCGATGGAGCCGATGATGAACACCGAGATGCCGATCAGCAGGGTGATTCGCCGCCCATGCGCGTCGCTGAACTTGCCATAGAGCGGCGTCGCCACCGTGGCGGTCAGGAGATACGAGGTGACCACCCATGGAAGATGCTCGAGGTCCCCGAGCTCGCGCCCGATGGTCGGCAACGCGGTGGCGATGATGGTCTGGTCCAGCGCGGCAAGCAGCAGCGCCACCATCAGGCCGATGATGATCGAGCGGATCTCGGCCTGGGTCAGCGGCGGCCCGTCGGTCGCGGATCGGCTGGGAGGTGTGGCTTGGTCCATGACATCCAACGTTGGTGGTCCGTCGCTCATAGCCCAGGAATGGGGCGGCGTCCCGGCGCGTTCTGCAACGCAGATATACAGCGCGCGGGTCGAGAGGCGAGAGCAGGCGCTCCCGCGAGGCCCGGGCTTGCGACCTGGGCCGGATTGGCGCTACCTCTTGCATCCATTTCATCCCGGTCTTTATGCCCGTTCGCACGCGACTTTCCCTCTCTCAGGCCCGCCGGATCGCCCTCGCAGCCCAAGGGTTCGGCGACGCGCGCCCGGCGGCTCCCGGGGCCCGGCACGTGGCCCGCACCCTCGGGCGCTCCAAGCTGTTCCAGATCGATTCGGTCAATGTGCTGGTGCGCGCCCATTACATGCCGCTGTTCTCGCGGATCGGGCCGTATGATCGGGGCCTCCTCGACAGGGCGGCCTACCACCCAACGAAACGGGCCACCTTCGAGTACTGGGGCCACGAGGCTTCGCTGATCCATCTCGATCTCCACCCCCTGTTCCGCTGGCGCATGGACCGCGCGGCGCGGGGCGAGAGCATCTATGGCGGGCTGGCGAAGTTCGGGCGCGAAAAGCACGTCTTCATCGAAGAGGTGAGGCGCGAGATTGCCGAAGGCGGCCCCATCGGCGCCGGCGGACTCTCCGGAGGTGGGAAGGGCCTTGGGTCGTGGTGGGGATGGAGCGACGGCAAGCGGGCTCTCGAATGGCTGTTCTGGGCAGGCGAGGTGACGACCGCGACGCGGCGGGGCTTCGAGCGCATCTACGACCTGCCGGAGCGGGTCCTGCCGGCCTCGGTCCTCAACGCGCCGACGCCTCCGGAGGACGAGGCGCAACGCCGGCTTCTGACGCTGGCCGTCCAGGCCCTCGGGATTGCGAGCGAGCGCTGCCTCAGGGACTATTTCCGCATCGAGCCGGCGGACGCCAAAGCGCGTATCCCCGAGCTCGTCGAGGCGGGCGCGTTGCTCCCGGTAGCGGTCGAAGGCTGGCCGGGGCCCGTCTATCTCGACCCTGAGGCGCGCGTTCCCCGGCGCATCGATGCGCACGCGCTGCTGTCGCCGTTCGATCCGATCGTCTGGGAGCGCACGCGCACCGAACGCCTGTTCGATTTCCGGTATCGCATCGAAATCTACACGCCCGCCGAGAAGCGGGAATTCGGTTATTACTGTCTGCCGTTCCTCCTCGGCGAGAGCATCGTCGCGCGGCTCGATCTCAAGGCAGATCGTGCCACCGGCCGGCTTCTGGTCCATTCGATCCACCCCGAGGCGAACGCCCGGCGCGATGAGGTCGCCCCGGCGCTTGCCGGTGAGTTGCGCCGGATGGCCGACTGGCTCGGCCTCACCGAGATCGTCACACCGAAGCCCTGGGCAAGGCTGCTCGCGATCTGAGCCACAGCCGAAAACCGCTTCACACTTTTCGACATCATGCTCTATCTCTTCAGCCATGCAGTTTCTCATCGCGCCCGCGACACGCCTCTGGCTCCGCTTCCGACTGAACGAAGTCGGCCCATTGCTGTCCCTATCGGCCTTCGGCCTTTTTGCCTGGGCGTTCATCGCCCTCGCAGACGAGGTCCGCGAAGGCGAAACGCAAAGTTTCGACCGGGCGCTGTTGCTTGCCCTGCGGAACCCTCAGGACCCCGCCGACCCGATCGGACCGGGTTGGCTCGAAGAGGCGGCGCGCGACATCACCGGGCTTGGAGGCGATACGGTGCTGACGATCGTGACCCTCGCCGCATTCGTGTATCTGCTCCTCGCGGGGAAACGCGCCGCCGCCCTTCTGGTGCTGGTGGCGATCATCGGGGGCATGTTGCTGTCGACCGGTCTGAAACTCGGCTTCGAGCGGGCGCGGCCGGATCTCGTGCCCCATGGGGCCCGTGTCTACACGGCAAGTTTCCCCAGCGGCCACGCCATGCTGTCAGCGGTCACCTATCTCACGCTGGGCGCATTGCTCACACGCGTGCAGGAGCGTCGCCGCATCCAGGCTTTCCTGATGGGGCTGGCGCTCTTCCTCACGCTGCTGGTCGGAATCAGCCGCGTCTATCTCGGGGTGCATTGGCCGAGCGACGTGATGGCCGGGTGGGCCGTCGGCGCCGCGTGGGCGGCCCTGTGCTGGTTTGTGGCGCTGCAATTGCAGCGGACCGGCGCGGTCGAGGATCCCGGTGAGACCTCTCGCCCTTGAGCGACGCCATCGAAAAGGCCGCCCGCAAGGTTCCGCGAAAGGTCACTTCGGCTTATCTGCAGCGGGCCGCCATGGCGTATCTCGAACGCTATGCGGCCTCCGCCGAGCAATTGCGCCGTGTTCTCACGCACAAGGTCGCCAATCGGTGCCGCCTGCGCGGGGAAGATGCGGCGGAATTCCGGGACGCCATCGACGAGGTGGTGGCGAAAAGCCTGCGCGTCGGCCTCGTCGACGATGCCCGCTATGCGCAGGGACGGGTGGCGAGCCTTCGCCGCCGCGGCGGTTCCGCGCGCGCCATCCAGGCGAAGCTGTCGCTAAAAGGTGTCGACCGCCAGACGATCGCCGCGGCCCTCGATGGACATGACGGGGATGACGAGGAGGCGGCCGTGGCGTTCGCGCGGAGGCGCCGGCTTGGTCCCTATCGGCCGGGGGAACGGTTGCCATACCGCGACAAGGACCTGGCCGCGATGGCACGGGCGGGTTTCGGCTTCGGTATCGCAAAACGGATCGTCGATGCGCCGGGCGAGGACGAGCCCTAGATCAGGCTTGCACCCACATTGATGGCGAGCGCCAGAATCATCGTGTTGAAGAGAAACGACAGGATCGTGTGGGCCAGCACGAGGCGGCGCATTTTGCGCGACACCACCGTGACGTCGGAGGTCTGGGCGGCCGCCCCCATGTTGAACGAGAAATACAGGAAGTCCCAATAATCGGGCTTGTCCTCCTTGGGGAAAACCAATCCGCGCCGCTCACCGCCATCGCCGTAGAATTCGTGTGCGTAGTGGATCGCCCAGATGGTGTGCACGAAGAACCACGAACACAGGATCGTGATGCCGGCAATGGCGAGGCGAAAAGCCTGATCGGGCGCCTGCTTTTCGTGGATGCCGTGCAGCTCGATCCCGATGGCCGCCAGACTGGCCAGAGCGGCCGCGACGGTCAGGACGAGAATAGCCACCGCGCCGACATCCTCCACGCTCGCGCGCTTGCGGATCGACTCCGGGCTCGACCGGGCCGCCAACTCGCCAGCGAGCATCAGATACAGAACGGCACCGATATCCCACGAGACGAGAAAGCGTGAATTCGCCCGCCACGCGGAGGGCAGCAGCATGAAGGCGACGATGGTCGCGAGCACGGCGCCCAGGAGGCGGGGGCGAAGCCACCCCGGAATGAGGCGCATGGTTCATCCTTCTGAGCGGCGTCCGGCGCGCGCAACGTCGGTGGCTTGCACCGTAACGACGCCGGACGCGGCGGCAAGCAGGCTTTTTCCGCCTGCGCGATGGCAATCGCGATACCGCGCTCTAATTGCAAGCGCGAACCAACCGAGGGAGATACAGGTATGGATCGCAAGGCAAAGGCCGTCTGGCAAGGCACGGGCAAAGAGGGAACCGGACATCTCTCCACCGATTCGGGCGTCCTCGCTTCGGCCCCGTATTCGTTCAAGACGCGGTTCGAGAACGAGAAGGGCACCAATCCCGAAGAACTGATCGCCGCCGCGCATGCCGGGTGCTTCACCATGGCGCTCGCTTTCCAGCTTCAGGGCGCAGGCTTCACCCCGACGGAACTCACCACCGAGGCCGCCGTGTCGCTGGACAAGGACGGTGACGGATTCAAGATCGGTAAATCGCACCTCACCCTCAAGGCGAACGTTCCGGGTATCGACCGGGCCAAATTCGAGGAACTGGCGCGGACCGCCGAGAAGAACTGCCCGGTCTCGAAGGTGCTCAATGCGGAGATCAGCATGGATTTCACGCTCGCCTGAGAGCGTCCAGTTGCCTGCGGGACGGCCCAAGCTCCTCCCCTTCATGGGGAGGAGTGATTTCGCGAATTATGCGCGCGCCCTGGCGATGGCCTCGCGCTTCTGCTCAAGCGTCATGCCCCCCACATAGGCCTCGGATGCGACGAGATAGGACGGCGTCGCAACGAACCCGAGCGAGTTGCCGAGCGTGAAGGCGTCCTTCATCCACTGGGTGGTGCGGTCGCTGTCGGCGGCCTCGATGATACGCTTTCGGTCGCCGCCGAGACGCTCGGCCTCGGCGACGGCGCGCTCGCCATTGACGGCGCCGCGGAGCGAGAAGAGCGCGAGATGGAGCGGCAGATAACGCTCCGGCCCCTGCGCCTGCAAAAAGCCCAGGGCCGCCCGTGTGGCCTCCACCGAAGGCTTGCCCAGAACGGCAAAATTCACCAGCACGTAGGTGAGATCGGGTTCGGCCTTCAGGAGCGCCTGCAGATCGCCTGCCGAGCGTTTGCACCACGGACAATTGTAATCGAAATACTCCACCATGATCACGTCGCCGCGCGCATGTCCGAGCCGCACTGCCGAACCTAGATCGAGCGTGTCCTCGACGAGTTCGATGGGAACCCGCTGCGCCTCCGGCGCCGATTGAGCGTGGGCCTTGGCGGACACGCCCGACAGGGCAAGGCCGGCGAGAAGCGTACGACGGGACAGAACGATCATGATGAACGGCACTCGAGACAAAAACGCCGCGAGGCCGTAAGGCGCTCGCGATGACGACGCGGTCTTGCGCCGCCTTCGCGGCTCTTGAAGCGTCGGATTGCGGTCTTTTTCAGATCGTCGGAAGGTGACCCAGTCACCCTCGAGCGTGAGGGCCAAAGGCGAGACCGGCGCGGGGCCTAGTCTTCGTCGCCCGTGACGCCGGCTGCATCCTGCGCCTTCAGCACGTCGGGCCGGGGCATCGAGATGGTGTTGTAGCCTGAATCCACATAATGGATCTCGCCCGTGACGCCGTTCGAGAGATCCGACAGAAGATAGAGGGCGGAACCGCCCACATCCTCGATCGTCACCGTGCGCCGTAAAGGAGCGTGCGCCTTCTGGTAGGTGTACATGAGCCGCGCATCCGCGATGCCCGCACCCGCGAGGGTCCGCACCGGACCGGCCGAGATGGCGTTGCAGCGAATGTTGTCGGGGCCGAGATCGGACGCGATGTAGCGCACGCTTGCCTCCAGCGCGGCCTTTGCGACGCCCATAACGTTGTAGTTCGGCATCACCCTGGTCGAGCCGCCATAGGTCAGCGTCAGGAGCGATCCGCCGTTTTTCATGCGCTTTGCCGCGCGCTGGGCAATCTCCGTGAAGGAGAAGCATGAGATCACCATGGTGCGGGAAAAATTGTCCCGCGTGGTGACGTCCACGTAGGGACCCTTGAGCTGGGATTTGTCGGAAAAGCCAATCGCATGCACGACGAAGTCGAGCCCGTCCCACCTCTTGTCGATGGCCTCGAAGGCGGCGTCCACCGACGCGATATCCTCGACGTCGCACGAGACCACGATATCGGATCCGAGCGATTGCGCGAGCGGCGTCACGCGGCGGCCAAGCGCCTCGCCCTGATATGTGAAGGCGAGGTCGGCGCCGTGCTGGCTGAGTGTCTTGGCGATGCCCCAGGCAATCGAATGGTCATTGGCGACCCCCATAATGAGGCCACGCTTTCCTTGCATCAGACCGTTCACGCAAAAAATCCCCTTATGTCCGCTGCTCGGGCCGCAGCCGAAGGCACGATCCGGAAATCGTGCCCCTGTGGCCATATCAAGCAGCGAACGCGATGTCGTTTCAATCTTTGTAACGGCTGAAGACAAGCGTCGCGTTGGTGCCGCCGAAGCCGAAGGAATTGGACAGCACCGTGTCGAGCTTGACGTCGTCGATGCGCTTGCGGACGATGTTCATGTCGGCGACCGCCGGATCGATTTCCTCGATATGGGCGCTCTCGCAGATGAAATCGTTGTTCATCATCAGGAGCGAATAGATCGCCTCCTGCACGCCGGTTGCACCCAGCGAATGGCCGGTGAGGGATTTGGTGGCCGAGATCGGCGGGCATTTGTCGCCGGAGCCGAAGACCTCGCGGATCGCCTCGATCTCCTTCAGGTCGCCGACGGGAGTCGAGGTGCCGTGCGGGTTGATGTAGTCGATCGGGGCCTTCACGGTCTGGAGGGCCATGCGCATGCACCGCACCGCGCCTTCGCCCGAGGGCGCCACCATGTCGTAGCCGTCGGAGGTCGCGCCATAGCCGATGATCTCGCCGTAGATCTTCGCGCCGCGCGCCAGCGCGTGCTCAAGCTCCTCGAGCACGAGGACGCCCGCGCCGCCGGCGATCACGAAGCCGTCGCGATTGGCGTCATAGGTGCGCGATGCGGTGGCGGGGGTGGCGTTATACTTGGACGACATTGCCCCCATGGCGTCGAACAGGTTCGACATCGACCAGTCCAGATCCTCGCATCCGCCGGCGAACATCACATCCTGCTTGCCCATCTGAATCGTCTCGTACGCATTGCCGATGCAATGGTTCGAGGTCGCGCAGGCGGAGGAGATCGAATAATTGACGCCCTTGATCTTGAACCAGGTCGCAAGCGTCGCGGAGGCCGTGGACGACATCGCCTTCGGCACTGCGAACGGCCCGATGCGCTTGGGACCCTTCTCGCGGGTGATGTCGGCGGCCTCGATGATCGTGCGGGTGGAGGGCCCGCCCGATCCCATGATGATGCCGGTGCGCTCGTTGGAGATGTCCTCGGGGCTCAGCCCGGAATCGGCGATCGCCTGATCCATCGCCACGTGGTTCCATGCCGTCCCCAGGCCGTGGAAGCGCATGGCTCGGCGATCGACGAGCTCCTCCGGGTTGAGCGTCGGCTTGCCGTGCACCTGGCAGCGAAAACCGTATTTCACATGGTCTTCGGCCGTGGTGATGCCGGATTTCGCTTCGCGCAGGGAAGTCAGAACCTCCTGCGTGGTGTTGCCGATGGACGAGACGATGCCCATTCCGGTGACGACGACGCGCCTCATAGCCTACCTCTTCAAAGGAAAGTTCCGCCAAGCCTGACCCATGAAGTAGGGTCGGCGGTTGTCATTCTCAACATTAGGCCCGCATTAGGGCCGGAAACGGGATGGTGCCGGGCGTGTCCGCTCAGCCCCCCGCGGCGTCGGCCTGGAAGAGTCCGACCCGGAGGTCCTTGCCCTCGTAGATCCGCTTTCCGTCGGCTTCGAGCCAGCCATCGGCGATGCCGAGAACCAGTTTGGAGCGGAACACGCGCTTGAGATCGACGCCGTAGACCACTTTCTTGTGGGTCGGCAGGACCTGGTCGCTGAACTTGACCTCGCCGATGCCGAGCGCGCGGCCGCGACCCGGCGATCCCGACCAGCCGAGAAAAAAGCCCACCATCTGCCAAAGGGCATCGACGCCCAGGCACCCCGGCATCACCGGATCGCCTTTGAAATGGCAGGGGAAAAACCATAGATCGGGCCTGACGTCGAGCTCGGCCACCACGTGCCCCTTGCCGTAGGCGCCGCCATCCTCGCCGATCGACGTGATGCGGTCGAACATCAGCATCGGCGGAAGCGGCAATTGCGCATTGCCGGGACCGAACAATTCTCCCCGGCCGCAGGCGAGGAGTTCTTCGTAATTAAAGCTCGACTGGCGCGCCATGCCGGATGCCGATCCTTCTCAACATATTGTCATTGAAAGCCCCGGATGGACCGGGACCACGAACTGGGGGCTCTGGTAGCACAGGCTTGGCCGTCCATCAAAGGGGCCGGACGGAGCCTTGCGGGGATGCGCTCGCTTTCTTATCATTGTGATGATAGAAGCCCTTTTTCAACAGACAGTTCCGGCCAAACAGCTTTGACGATGACCGATCCCCTATCCGCCTATATCGAGTCCACGTCCGCGCCTCTGCAACGGCGAGGGTGCCCGCTGTCCGAATTGCGGGACAAGCTGCGCCGCGTCGGCCTGCGCCCGACCCGCCAGCGGGTTTCGCTCGGCTGGCTGCTGTTCGGCAAGGGCGACCGGCATATCACCGCCGAAGTGCTGTTCGACGAGGCGACGCGCGCCCGCGTGCCGGTCTCGCTCGCCACCGTCTACAACACCCTGCACCAGTTCACCGAGGCCGGCCTCCTGCGTCAGCTCGCAGTGGATGGCGCCAAGTCCTATTTCGACACCAATCCCAGCGAACACCACCACTTTTTCCTCGAAGACGAGGGCGAGCTTGTGGATATGCCGAGCGCCGGCATCAATGTCACCGAACTGCCCGAGCCCCCCGCCGGCATGG
The DNA here is from genome assembly GCF_056402495.1 of Microvirga sp. P4_A5. Taxonomy (NCBI): domain Bacteria; kingdom Pseudomonadati; phylum Pseudomonadota; class Alphaproteobacteria; order Hyphomicrobiales; family Methylobacteriaceae; genus Microvirga; species Microvirga sp. P4_A5. Next base: position 12,497 of record NZ_JBFUHH010000004.1, read on the forward strand.
AAGTCGCCGGCGTCGAGGTGATCGTCCGCTTGCGCCGCAAGGCCGCCTGACCCCGTTCACATTCACGGCTGATCGAGGCCCTGACGTTTCGACATGCCGCTCACCCACATCCTGCTCGCCATTCTGGTCGCCTTCATCTGGGGGCTGAGCTTCGTCGTCATCAAGGTCGGCGTCTCCACGACGCCTCCGCTGGTGCTCTGCGCTCTCCGGTTCGTTTTCGCGGTCTTCCCTGCGATTCTCTTCGTGCCGCGTCCGAAAACCGGCTGGCGGTTCCTGATCGGATACGGGTTCTTTCTTGGCATCGCCCAGTTCGGGCTGCTGTTCGCCGCCATCGCTCTCGGCATGCCCGCAAGTCTGGCGTCGCTGGTGATGCAGGCGCAGGTCTTCTTCACCATCCTGTTCGCGTCCGTCCTCATGGGCGAGCGTCCCGGCCCGCACCAGATCGTCGGGGGCATCGTCGCCTGCCTCGGGCTGATCCTGATCGCCTGGCCGCGTCTTGCCGGCAGCGAAGCGGTGCCGTTTCTGATGACGGTGGTGGCGGCCGCCGCCTGGGGCGTCGCCAACATCATCTCGAAACGGGCCGGGCGCATCGACATGCTGGGTTTCGTCGTCTGGTCGAGCCTGATGGCGCCGATACCGCTACTCGGCCTGTCCCTGTGGCTCGACGGCCCGGACCGGGTCCTGGCCTCGTTCATGCAGCTGGATGCGGCGGCGCTCGGCGCGGTCGCGTATCTGGCCTACCCGACGACCATCTTCGCGTTCGCCATCTGGGCATGGCTCCTGTCCCGCCATCCGGCCGCCACGGTGACGCCCTTCGCGCTCCTCGTGCCGGTCGCGGGGATCATCGGCTCGGCGTTCTTTCTCGGTGAGATCATGCGGCCCGTCGAGGCCATCGGCGGTGCCGTCATCGTGCTGGGCCTGGCGATCAACATCTTCGGCCTGCGCCTGGTCAGGCGCCTGCGGGCCGCTTGAGGCCCGGCGCCTTAGCGGATGAGCCCCAACCCGTAGATTCCGAACGCGATCAGGAAAATCGCCACGAATACGTTGAGGAAACGCGGCGCGACGATCGACGCGACACCGAGAATGATGGCGAGCAGGGGCAGAAGGTTCTTGAGGCTGAAGGAAAGCGTCATCGGGGTCTCAGGTTCAAGTTTCAGGGTCTGTCGGAGAAAGCGGACAGGGCTTCATTCGACCTTTTCGTTGGGATAGACGCCCCACAGCTTTTCCTGGCGGACAAAGCCGTCGACGTCGCGGGCGCGGTCCATCGGAATGGTGACGCGGCACCAGCCCTTGTCGCAGGTTTTGATATTGGCGATGACGCCCGGCTGGAGGTTCGCCAGGACGCCGCCTTTTTCTTCCGCACGGTCGAGAAGCTGGATCGGCGGCTGGTCCGGTTTTGCCCAAGGCATCACCTGGGCGGTCCGGCGACCGGAGAGGAGCGAGTGCAGCACCCAGCCGTCCGTGCCTTCCGCGTCGCGAATCCGCCGCCATGTCTCGTATTCGGCCACGATTTCGACCGGTAGCCCGGCGCGCTGGAACACCCAGGCGGTCCGATGATCCTTCGAGGGTCCTTCGCGCAGGTTCACCCGATCGGTCTTGAGGCTCACATAGCGCGGCACCGGAAGCCCGGTCCCGAGGCGTCCGCCCGGGGGGGTCTGCGCGGATGCGAGCGATGCGCCAAATCCCAGCACGACGAGGGCCAAGATGATCTTGCGCATGGTTTCCTTCACCTTCGGATTTGTGCGGCGGGCCGAGCCTCTGGTAGAGAAGCGTGACGGCCGTTGCCACGGCTCATCGCCTGATGGGTGAGCGAAGGGTCGCGGACGTCGTCGTGTCTCGTCTCTCTTACTCGCCGAGACACGGTTAAGAGACCGTGAAGGTCGTGCGTGGGCGGGTGCGTTTTTAAGTGTTCGGGCCGGGTCGTGATCCGGATCGAAGCAGAGGCCGGACAAGATGATGGGACATTGCCAAGCATGAAGAAGAGACCCCTCGTCGTCGTGACCCGCCGCCTGCCGGACGTCATCGAGACCCGGATGCGCGAATTATTCGACACAAGGCTCAACCTCGAGGACAAGCCGCTCTCGCGAGAAGAGCTTGCCGAGGCGGTAGCGAAAGCCGACGTTCTGGTGCCGACGCTGACCGACGAAATCGACGCTGATCTGCTGGCGAAGGCCGGTCCGGACCTCAAGCTCATCGCAAATTTCGGCAACGGCATCGATCACATCGATGTGCCGGCCGCTTTGGCGCGGGGCATCACCGTCACCAACACCCCGGGCGTGCTGACCGAAGATACCGCCGACATGGCGATGGCGCTGATTCTCGCCGTCGCGCGCCGGATTCCCGAAGGCGCCCGGATCGTTCCCGATGGCGATTGGGCCGGGTGGTCGCCGACCTGGATGCTTGGTCGACGGATCACCGGCAAGCGCCTCGGCATCGTCGGCATGGGGCGCATCGGCCAGGCGCTCGCCCGCCGCGCCAAGGCTTTCGGCCTTTCGATCCACTATCACAATCGCCGCCACGTACCGGCCAAGGTCGAGCAGGAGCTCGAGGCGACCTATTGGGAATCCCTCGACCAGATGCTGGCGCGCATGGACATCGTGTCGGTCAATTGTCCGCATACACCCGCCACCTTCCACCTCCTGTCGGCCCGCCGCCTCAAGCTGATGAAGCCCGATTCCATCTTGGTGAACACTGCCCGCGGAGAGGTGGTCGACGAGGTGGCCCTGACGCGCCTCATCGAGGCGGGCGCGATCGGCGGGGCGGGGCTCGATGTGTTCGAGGAGGAACCGGCGGTCAATCCGCGCCTGCTGAAGCTTGCCCGCGCCCACAAGGTGGTGCTGCTGCCCCATATGGGATCGGCTACGCAGGAGGGCCGCGTCGATATGGGCGAGAAGGTCATCGTCAACATCAAGTCTTTCATCGACGGCCACAAGCCGCCGGACCGGGTCTTGCCGAGCATGCTGTGATTCGCCCTCTGGCGGCGTTCGCCGGGACCCTATGCCAAACCCTTCCCCCCTGTTGTCGAGAGTTCGCCGATGCTGATCCCCTCTGTCTACGCGGCGGCGCGCCAGGTGTTTTCAACGCCGCTCCGCGGCATCCTGTGGAAGTCGCTCGCCCTGACGGCGGCGTTGCTCATCCTGGTCTGGCTCGGGCTCACCCGGCTCGTCGGCTGGTTCCTCGAGGGCCATTCGCTCAGCACCAGCTACCCCATCCTCGACAGCTTCGCGTTCTTCCTGGCCGGTGCCGGCCTCTTCGTGGCGCTGGCCTATCTCCTGCCCGTGGTGTCGGCCATTGTTGCCGGATATTTCCTCGATGACGTGGCCGAGGTGGTGGAGGAAACCGACTTTCCGGCCGATCCGCCGGGACAGGCACTCCCCGTCGGCCGCGCCATTCTTTACGGGTTGCGCTTTGCCGGTTTGTCGCTGCTGGTCAACCTCGCGGCCCTGCTGCTGTTCTTCATCCCCGGCGTCAATATCGCGGTGTTTTTCATGGCGAACGCCTATCTGCTGGGGCGGGAATATTTCGAACTCGCAGCAGGGCGGTTTCGATCGCTCGACGAGGCGGCGCGGATGCGGGTCGCGAATCGCGGAACGGTTTTCGCAGCCGGCGCCATTATCGCAGGACTCGTGTTGGTGCCGGTCCTCAACCTGCTGACGCCGATCTTCGGAGCGGCCCTGATGGTCCACGTGCACAAGCGGCTGAGCGCCTCGCGCGGCAGCGCGATCCTGCCGCCATCGCGAGGCAGGTCGTCCGGAACCTGAGATCCTGACGGGCGGAGCCGCCGCCTCGCCTAGGTCGCTGCCCGGTTTTCGTGCGGGCCGGCCGGCGGTGTCTCGGCGGAATTGCGTTTCAGGTCGAACTGGCCCGTGCGCCGGAAGCGGACGAGATAGGTCGGCACCACGGCCTCGAAGGACGTCGGCACGACGCCTAAGCCCGCCAGGGTGCGACCCTCGGCGATGGCCTTGTCCGACACGACGTTGTCGGTTTCCAGCATGATCGCCTGATCGCGGGTCATCACCAGGTCGTCCGGCATCAGGCCCAGGGTAACCTTGTCGAGAAAACCCAAGGTTCTGCCCTGCAGCCGCCCGAGGGACTTGGGAAGAGACAGGATGACGGCGCGCCGCTCGGTCGCCTGAAGAACGAAGCTGACAATGTCCCGCAGGGTGCGGATTTCAGGCCCGCCCAGTTCGTAGACACGCCCGCCGGGAACCGAGCCTTCGACCGCGCGCGCGATGACTTCGGCGACATCGCCCACGAAGACAGGCTGCAACCGCGTATCCGCGCCCACGAGCGGCAGGACCGGCAGAAGTCGTGCGAGGGCCGCGAAACGATTGAAGAAGCTGTCACCAGCCCCGAAAAGCAGCGATGGACGAATGATGACCGCATCGGGCCGCTTTTCGAACAAGGCCGCCTCGCCCTCGGCCTTGGTCCGCGCATAGGCGGCCTCGGAACGGCGATCCGCCCCGATGGCCGAGACCTGCACCAGATTGGCCTTCGGAGACGCGGCTTCGGCGATGAGGCGCGGCCCCTTGGCCTGGAGGTCGTCGAATGTCTGCCGACCGCCCTCCTGCAGGATCCCCACCAGGTTCACCACATGGTCCGCCCCCGCGACCGCGCGCGCCACGGAGGCCTTGTCGCGCATGTTCGCCTGGACGGCCTGGATCTGGCCGACGCCCCCCAACGGCTGGAGAAAAAACGCGCGCTCGGGCCGGCGTGTCGCGACCCTTACGCGATAGCCCCGTCGCGCCAGCGCCTGAACGACGTGCCGCCCGAGAAAACCGGTACCGCCGAAGACCGTGACGAGCTGCTGCGAGGGCGTGCGGATCGGGGCGATCATGGAAGCCTCCTGCCCGGCGATAAGGCCGGAAACGGATATCGAAAAACCAATGTTGCACCGTCTCTACTGAAACGCCGCGCACGTGTGAAGGGGCCGCCAGCGGGATAAGCCGCAAACCCGCACTTTAGGCGATTGACGCGCCGCCTGCGGGGCCTTAAACGAAGCTCGCCGAACAGGCATGCCCAGGTGGCGGAATTGGTAGACGCACTGCTTTCAGGTAGCAGCGATGCAAGTCGTGGAGGTTCGAGTCCTCTCCTGGGCACCAAATCCGAGTTTCAGGACATCTGATAACGTCCGAGACTGATTCAAAAGGCCCGGTTTTTCCGGGCTTTTTTGTTGTCCCCGGTCCAGGCGGTGGCCTCGACCGCCGCGGCGCGCTCCTCGCCTCATGCGGACGGCCTTGCCGAGCGCTCGCTTCCTGTCGTCGCTCCCCCCTAAGACCATTTGTTAGCGAGGCCCGCGCGGTGAGATAATTTCGGCCGCGCAGCATCTTGGCTGCCCGGGAGACCTATCATGAGAAAGCTCGCGCTTTGTGCCGGGGCTGCCCTCATTGTCCTCGGCAATGTCGGATCGGCCGACGCGCAGTACCGTCGTGGCTACGGCTATCACGGCGGCGTGCGCGGCTATCCGCATGTGTATCGGGGGTCGGGGTGGTACGGCGGTGGCGGTCTCGCGGCCGGCCTTCTGGGAGGGCTCGTGCTTGGGGGACTTGCCGCGGCCGCGACCGCGCCGGCATATTCCTATCCGTATGGCTACGGCTATGGCCCCTCTTATGGCGGCGGCTACTATCCTGTGCGCCCTGTCCGCCCCTATTACGGCTACCCCGCCGCGCCCTATTACGGCCCGGGAATCGTCTATTCGGCCGACCCCTATGCGGCGCCTCATGAAGTCTACGGAGGCTATCGGACGGTCTATCGGCCGGGATACGGGCGGGTGGTTATCGGCGCGCCATACTGAAGTTGTTTTGGGTTTATCATGATCGGTGTCTTCCAGCGTGAACCGGGAGTGATCCATGACATTGTTCAACGATCGCGAGCGGGCGTTCGAGCAGATGTTCGTGCACGACGCAGAAGCTCGCTTCAGGGCGTTGGCGAGGCGCAACAAGCTGCTCGGCGAATGGGCCGTTGCACAGCTTGGTCTGAGCGGCGACAGGGCATCGGCCTATTTGAACGGCGTCAGCCGCAGCGTGGTGGCGGCTGTGGTGGATGAAAGTCTCGTGGAGAAACTCACCGCCGATTTCGCCAAGGCCGGAATCAGCCAATCCGCCGAACAGATCCGCGAGAAGATGTCCAGCCTCATGACCACCGCCATCAATCAGGTCCGCTCGAGCACGTGGTGACGGGCGTTCGGACGTGAGGCGGCTTGTGGCTGCGCCACATTCGCGATCGTCGTCACAGGCGTTGCGCAACGAAGAAGAGTCGGGGAAACCGCAACAGCACCTTGCCGTCTGCCTGGGCCGGATAGGCGTGCGCCAGTTCGAGTTGGTAGCGCTGGAGAAAAACGGCGCGGTCGTGCGGCGGCAGCGGGTCGAGATAGGGTTTAAGGCCGGTCGCCTTGAACCACTCGACGATGGCGCCTACCCCATCGAGAGCGTGCACGTAGGTGGTGCGCCAGATGTCGACACGGCAGCCGGCTCGCTGCAGGCAAGCGTAATAATCCTCGAAGGATCCGATTGTCTCCCGCGCGGTCGCGGCCGCCGCGAGGGCGGCGCTCCATGGGCCATTGCTTGCGACCTGCGCCATCAGGAGATGGGACGGTTCATGGAGGTTGTCGGGCATTTGAACGGCGAGGCACCCGCCGGTTTTCAGGTACGAGACGAGGCGCGGCAGCAGGGTAGGGTGATCCGGAAGCCATTGCAGAACGGCATTGGCGAAAATCAGGTCGAACCGCTCAGCCGGCGTCCAGTCCCGCAAGTCCACGCGATCGAATGCGATTCCCGGCAGGCGCTCGCGCGCCTTCGCGACCATGGCGGCGGAGCTGTCGAGCCCGGCGATCCGTGCCGTGGGGAACCGCTCCAAAAGAAGCTCGGTGCTGTTGCCCGGTCCGCATCCGAGATCCACGCAGCATTCTATCTGCCCTAAGGGAACGCGCCGCAGGAGGTCGATCGCGGCGCGCGTGCGCTCATCCTCGAACTTCAGATAGAGGCCCGCATCCCAATCCACCAACGCGGAGCCTCCCGTTCACATGATCGGGCTGCTGATCGGCGGATCGACGAGAAAGTCCTCCGCGTAATGGCAGGCCACCTGCCGGTGATCGACGATCCGCAGGGGCGGTCGCTCCGCGCGGCAACGGTCCGTCACATAGGGGCAGCGGGTCGAGAACACGCAGCCTTTCGGGGGGTTCAGCGGTGAGGGCAGTTCGCCCTTGAGCACGATCCGCTTGCGCTTCTCGCCTCCCGAGACGGCGGGTGTCGAGGAGAGCAGGGCCTGCGTGTAGGGATGCAGCGGGCGGGCGTAGATCCGCTCTTTGGGCCCCTGCTCGACCGTATGCCCGAGATACATGACGAGAACGTCGTCGGCGATATGACGCACGACGCTGAGGTCGTGGGAGATGAACAGGTAGGCAAGGCCGAGTTCGCTCTGCAGATCGGCGAGAAGGTTCAGCACTTGCGCCTGGATCGACACGTCGAGCGCCGAGACCGGCTCGTCCGCCACCACCAGCTTGGGAGACAGCATCAATGCGCGCGCAATGGCGATGCGCTGGCGCTGCCCGCCCGAGAACATGTGCGGATAGCGATTGTAATGCTCCGGCCGCAGGCCGACCTTGGTCATCATGGCGCGCGCGCGTTCGCTGCGTTCGGCCCCCGATAGCTTGGTGTTGATGGCCAGGGGCTCTTCCAGAATCGCCCCCACCTTTTTTCGTGGATTGAGGGAGCCATAGGGGTTCTGGAAGACGAGCTGGACCGTGCGGCGCAGGTCCTTCGCCTTGCCGGAAGGCGGATTGATCGCGTCGATCCCGTCCAGATTCAGCGTTCCTTCGGTCGGCTTCTCGATGAGGGTCGCCATCCGCGCGAGGGTCGATTTCCCGCAGCCGGATTCCCCCACCACGGCGAGGGTCTTGCCGGGTTGCAGCGTGAAGGAGACTCCGCCGACGGCCTGCAGCCTGCCGGGCTCCTTGAACAGGCCCCGGCGGACTTCGTAGACCCGCTTGAGATCGTGGGCTTCGATCACAGGAGTGCTCACGACGCGATCTCCTTGGCGGGGACGGGATGGTCGGCCAGCCGCCTCGCTTCCCGCGATGGGTCGCCGAGCGGGTAATGGCAGCGGATCTGACCGCCGGCCCATTCGCGCAATTCCGGCCGGACGTTGCGCGAATGCTCGGTCGCGTAGGCACAGCGCGGGCTGAACAGGCAGCCGCGGGGGCGATCGTAAAGGCCCGGGACGACGCCGGGGATCGTCGCCAGGCGACCGTCGTGGCTGTGCTCGGGCAAGGCGGCGAGGAGCGCCGCCGTATAGGGGTGCTGCGGCGAGGCGAACAGATCCTCGGCCGCCCGCTCCTCCATCACCTGTCCGGCATACATGACCATGATGCGCTTGGCCGTCTCGGCGATCACGCCCATGTCGTGGGTGATCATGACGAGCGCCATGTTACGCTCTTTCTGAAGCGTCACGAGCAGATCGAGGATTTGCGCCTGGATCGTCACGTCGAGCGCTGTCGTCGGCTCGTCGGCGATGAGCAGCTTGGGATTGCAGGCGATCGCCATGGCGATCATCACACGCTGGTTCATGCCGCCGGACATCTGGTGCGGAAAGGACGAGAGCCTGCCCTCCGGAGACGGAATGCCGACCTGTTCGAGCAATTCGATGGCGCGGCGCCGAGCGGCCTTGCGGTCCATCCCCTCGTGAAGACGCAAGGTCTCGGTCAATTGGAAACCGATGGTGAAACACGGGTTGAGGCTGGTCGTGGGCTCCTGGAAGATCATCGCCACGTCCTTGCCCGTCAGCTTGCGACGATCCCGGTCGGAGATGGTGAGAAGATCCTGTCCGTTGAACGACAATTTGTCGGCCGTGACTTTTCCCGGAAACGGGACAAGGCCCATGAGCGCCAGCATCGTGACGCTCTTGCCGGAGCCCGATTCGCCGACGACGCCGAGAACCTCGCCTTTTTCGAGGGTCAGACTGACGCCGTCGACCGCTCGCATGATTCCGCCTTGCGTGGGAAATTCGACGGACAGGTTTTTGATTTCGAGCAGAGCCATGATCAGCGCTTCAATTTGGGATCGAGGGCGTCGCGCAGACCGTCGCCCAGGAGGTTGAAGGCCAGCACCGTGATGAGGATGGCGAGACCCGGAAAAGTCACCACCCACCAGGCGCGAAGCACGAATTCGCGGGCATCCGCCAGCATGGTTCCCCATTCGGGCGAGGGTGGCTGGGCGCCAAGGCCGAGAAACCCGAGCGCGGCGGCGTCGAGGATCGCGGTCGAGATGCCGAGCGAGGCCTGCACGATCAGGGGCGCGGTGCAATTGGGCAGCACCTCCTTGAACATCAGGCGGATCGGGCCGGCGCCGCTCACCCGGGCAGCCGTCACGTAATCCTTCGACGTCTCGGTGATGACCGCGGCGCGGGCCAGTCGCACGTAATGCGGGAGTATCACCAGGGCGACGGCGAGCATCGAGTTCATCAGGCCGGGGCCGAGCACCGCCACGATGACGATCGCCAGCAAAAGGCTCGGCAGGGTCAGGATGATATCCATGAGCCGCATGATGAAAATCTCGGTGATGCCGCGCACGAAACCGGCAACCAGTCCCAGAACGGTCCCGAGAACGATCGAAATAGACACCACTGCGATGCCGATCATCAGCGAAAGGCGCGAACCGTAGATGAGGCGCGAGAGGATATCGCGCCCGATCGGGTCGGTTCCGAGCGGATAGGTCAGCAGCCCGCCCTCCTGCCAGAAGGGCGGCTTGAGCGCCACGGTCGTGTCGGTGAGGTAGGGCGAGTGGGGCGCGATCACATCCGCCAGGATGGCGACCAGCACCACGACGACGATCACCACGAGACCCGCGACGGCGCCGTGATTGTTGCTGAAGTAGCCCCAGAATTCCCGGAGCGGATGGGGCGGCGTTGCCGTCGGCACGGCGACGGCCCGTGTATCGAGGATTTCTGCGGTCATCGGTTATGCCTGATGCGCGGATTGATGAGACCGTAGGTGAGATCGACGAGCAGGTTCACCGCCATGACGACAACACCCAGGAGAAGTGCGCCCCCTTGCAGGACCGGATAATCGCGCCGGAAAATGGCGTCGATAAGCCACTTGCCCACCCCTGGCCAGGAGAAGATCGTCTCGGTCAGGATGGCGCCCGTGAAAAGCACCCCGACCTGCAGGCCGATGACGGTCACGACGGGAATCAGCGCGTTGCGCAACGCGTGCAGCGTGATGATCCGGAACTGCGACAAGCCCTTGGCCTTGGCGGTGCGGATGTAGTCCTCGCCGAGGACCTCGAGCATGGCCGAGCGGGTCATCCGGGCGATGACGGCAAGCGGCACGGTGCCCAGCACGATGGTGGGCAGGATGAGATGGCGAACGGCGGACCAGAACGCGCCTTCTTCGTCGGAGAGAAGCGTGTCGATCAGCAGAAATCCGGTGATCGGCTCGATGTAATAGAGGACGTCGATGCGACCGGAGACGGGCGTGAGATCGAACTGCACCGAGAAGAGCAGGATCAGAATCAGCCCCCACCAGAAGATCGGCATGGAATAGCCCGCCAGCGAGACGCCCATCACGCCATGGTCGAAGATGGAGTTTCGTTTGATGGCCGCGAGCATTCCGGCGGGCAGGCCGATGACGAGCGCGAAGATGATGGCGCAGAACGCCAGCTCGATGGTCGCCGGAAACAGCGTCGAGAATTCGGTCAGGACGGATTCCTGGGTGATCATCGACTTGCCGAGATCGCCCTGCAGCACGCGCGCCAGATAGATCCCGTACTGGACGAAAATCGGCCGGTCGAAGCCGTATTCGATCCGCAACTGCTCGAGGCGCTGCGGGTCGATGCCGCGTTCGCCCGCGAGCGTCTCGATCGGATCGCCGGGCACGAGGCGAATGAGGAAAAAGGCCAGCATCGTGATGCCGAGAAAGGTCGGAATGACGAGACTGACGCGGGTCAGGATGAATCTGAGCATCTTGTGAACTAAAAAAGGCGGAGCGGCCGCAAACAGCCGCTCCGCCGAAGGTTGCGAACGAAGGCTTACTTACCCTTGATATCCACGCCGTAGAAGGTGTGGCGACCAAACGGGGAAAGCTTGAAATCGACGACTTCCTTGCGGACCGGCTTGAGCTGCACCGCGTGGGCCACGGTGAACCAGGGAGCCTGTTCCTTGAAGATCACCTGAGCCTGTTCGTAGAGCTTGGTGCGCTCCGGAATGCTGGTGGTGACCTTGGCTTTCAGCACGAGATCGTCGAACGGCTTGTGGCACCATTTGGCGATGTTCGAGCCCGAGGCCGACTGGGCCGAGGCGCAGCCGAGCAGGGTGTGCAGGAAGTTGTCCGGATCGCCGTTGTCGCCCGTCCAGCCGAGCTGAGCCATCTGGTGCTCGCCCGCCTGCGCGCGCTTGCGGTACTCGCCCCACTCGAAGCTCTTGATTTCGGCCTTCACGCCGATCTTGGCGAGGTCGGCCTGCATCAGTTCGGCGATGCGGCGTGCATTCGGGTTGTAGGGACGCTGAACCGGCATGGCCCAGAGGTCCGTCTCGAGACCGTTGGGATAGCCCGCTTCCGCCAGCAGCTTCTTGGCGGCTTCCGGATCGTACGCGTCTTCCTTCACGGCGTCGTTGTAGGACCACATCGACGGCGGGATCGGGTTCTTGGCCGGGATGCCGCTGCCGAGGAACACGGCGTCGACGATGGCCTTCTTGTTCATCGCCATGTTGAAGGCCTTGCGGACGCGGACGTCATCGAAGGGCTTCTTGGTGGTCTGGTAGGCGAGGTAGCCGATATTCAGGCCGGGCTGTTCGAGAATCTGGACGTTGGTGTCCTTCTTCATCGCCTCGAGATCGGCCGGGTTCGGATACGGCATCACATGGCATTCGCCCTTCTGGAGCTTCGCCCAGCGGACCGATGCGTCGGGAGTGATGGAGAAGACCAGATCGTCGATCTTCGCCTTGCCGCCCCAATATTCAGGGAAGGCCTTGTAGCGGATGATCGCGTCCTTCTGGTACTGGACCAGCGAAAACGGACCCGTTCCGATCGGCTCTTGGTCGATCTTCTCGGGCGTGCCGGCCTTCAACATCGCATCCGCGTATTCCTTGGACTGGACGCTTGCGAACATCATCGCCAGGTTGGCGAGGAACGGCGCTTCCGGCTGATTCAGCGTGAAGCGGATTGTGTAGTCATCGACCTTCTCGACCGATTTCAACAGCTTGGGCATGCCCATGTCGCTGAAATAAGAGTGGTTGGGGCTGGTGACCTTGAAGTACGGGTTGTCTTCCTTCCACTGGCGCTCGATCATGAACATCACGTCGTCCGCGTTGGCGTTGCGGGTCGGCTTGAAGTTCTTGTTGGAATGCCACTGGGCGTTCTTGCGGAGATAGAAGGTGTAGACGGTGCCGTCGGGCGACACTTCCCAGCGCTCGGCGAGGCTCGGGACGACCTTGGTGCCGCCGCGCTCGAATTCCACGATCCGGTTGTAGATCTGCTCGCTGGCGTCGAAGGACGTGCCGGTGGTGTTCACGCCAGGGTAAAAGTTCTCCGGGCTACCCTCGGAGCAATAGACCAGGGTTTTTGCAGCGAGCGGTGCGGCGGCCAAGAAGGCCGGAACGCAAACAGCTGCAAGAAGAGCTGATTTCTTCATTCTGATAGTCCTCTGAGACGGCTCTGGATTATGGCCGTTCTGCGACAGAGTTAAGGTGCGAAGGTCCGTTCTTGTCAATCTGTCCCCTTAGGGGACCCACGGAAACGGGAAAAACTATACCATTTCATGGTTACGACGCGCAGGCGCTTCGCGGTGCGAAACCATCACGTCATCGCGACCGCGGGCGAGCAACCTGCTGGAAAGCGTAGCCATTTGGCGGGAATCGTCAATGCAGCCGGTTCCCCAAGGGCAACGTCTGCGAACGAATCCGAATTATATTTCCGCGCGCGAGAGCGCAGCCGCCACTTCGGTGATTTTGGCGGACAGCTCGGCGCGACCGAACGGCTTGTGGAGAAGCGGGAAATCCTTGGCCATCCGGTCGGGGTCGGCATACCCCGTCACGAGCAGAACCCCGATCCCGCCCCGAAGCTCCTGGGCTCTCACCGCAAGGTCGAAACCGGTCATACCCGGCATCGCAAAATCCGCGACCAGGAGGTCGATCTGGCGATCGGTTCGCAGGATATCCAGCGCCGAGGCCGCGTCCGATGCCTCGATGACGCGATGCCCCATCTCGGTCAGATAGGCGGAGGTCACGGCGCGGACCTCAGGGTCGTCGTCCACGAGGAGAATGCTCGCCGCCGGAACGCTTGAGGCAACAGCGCCGTCGTCATCTGCCGCTGCGCCATTCTCCGTGACCGTACGGGCGAGATAGAGTTCCACCACCGTCCCGGCGCCGACGGTGCTCTCGATGGTGACCGTCCCGCCGGATTGCTGCGCCAGACCATAGACCATCGGCAGGCCGAGACCCGTTCCCTTGCCCACCTCCTTGGTGGTGAAGAAGGGTTCGATGACGCGGTTGAGAATTTCCGGCGGAATCCCCGCGCCCTCGTCGGCCACCGCGATCGTCACGTAATCGCCTGCGGCAAGATCCGCTACGTCGTTTTCGGCGATCGTACAATTGCGGGTCGACAACGAAATCAGCCCGCTTTCGGGCATGGCGTCGCGCGCATTGATACACAGGTTGAGGATCGCCAGTTCGAGCTGATCGGGATCGACCATCGCGGGCCAGAGATGATCGGAGAGTTTCTTCTCGATGCGCACGACGCCGCCCAGTGTCCTCGTCAGGAGGTCGTTCATGTCGTCGATGACTTCGTTCACGTTCACGGCGCGCAGGCTCAGATCCCGCTGGCGGCTGAAGCTCAGGAGGCGCTGAGTCAGGGAGGCCCCGCGTTCGGCCGCGTAGGTGGCGTTTTGCAGCAATCGATTGAGACGCGGATCGTCGGGTGCGCGTCGCGACGCAAGATCAAGGGAGCCCAGCACGGCCATCAGCAGATTGTTGAAATCATGTGCGATCCCGCCCGCCAGCGTCCCCAGCGCCTGCATCTTGTCGGCCTGGCGCAACCGCATTTCCATGAGCTTGCGTTCGGTGATGTCGCGCTCGATGGTTGCGACCGTGGTGACGCTCCCCGATTCGTCCAGGATGGGGATGCGGTTGACCAGATACCATTCCGTGACACCGTCCGGATTGACCCGCTCTTCCATGCGTTCGTCCGGTGCGCGGCCGGAGACAGTGGCGCGCTCCGCGTCCGCGATCGCGGCCGCGCGTTCGGCGGATACAAATTCCTTTTCGAGCTGTCCTATGCAGGAAGCAGGCGGGACATTCAGGCTTTTGGCTTTGCTGCCGTTGAGGCGCAGGAAGCGACCGTCGAGGTTCTTGAACGAGATCTGGTCGGTCGTGCTTTCCATCAGCCCCCGCAGCAGAGCGCGTTCCATGTCGAAATCACGCGCGAGAACCCGCCGCTCGTAGGCTGATCTCACCATGCTGGTCAGCAAGGAAGGGTCCCATGGCTTGGGCATGTAGGCCATGATGCGACCCTTGTTCACGGCGCCGATCACCGCTTTCAGGTCCGCATAGCCCGTGAGAAGAATGGCCTCGGCGTCGCTGTGCTCGCGGGCGCGAGCCAAAAATTCGTCACCGGTCATCTCGGGCATCCGTTGATCCGACAGGATGACGGCGATTGCCGGCTCTTTCTCGATGATCGCCAGGGCATCCCGTGGCGAGGTCGTCGCCAGAACGCGGTATTCTTCCTCGAAGAGATCCTCAAGTGCGATCAGGATATCCGGTTCGTCATCGACGACCAGGATCACACCCTTCTTATCAGTATTTGGGACCGGCGAGGTCATCAGTGGGTCTGCCTCGGGATTGTGATGGTGAAGCTCGTGCCTCCCATGGGGCTCGGATCCACCGTGATGGTTCCCTTGTGAGCCTGCACGACGCTATAGGCTATCGCCAGCCCGAGTCCAGTTCCTGCGCCAACCGGTTTGGTCGTGAAGAACGGTTCGAAAATCCGCTCCCGCAGATCCGGCGGAATTCCCGGACCGCTGTCGCTGATCTGGATCGCGTAATTCGTGCTGTCGCTCCAGGTGTGAATTTCGATGGCGCCCGTACCGGTGATCGCATCTGCCGCGTTACCGATGATATTCATCACCACCTGGTTGAGAAGCGCCGGCGAGCAGTAGAGGTCCGGCACGGCGTCATAGCGCCGGCGGACATCGATGCGGGTGCCGAGCCGATGGCTGAGCAGAGCAAGGACGGTGTCGATGGATTCGCACACGTTCACGGTCTGGAATTCGCCCTCGTCGAGACGCGAGAAGCGCCTGAGATTGAGCACCAGTTCCTGGATTCGCCCAAGGCCCAGCTTCATGGCGGCGATGCGTTCCCGCGATTTGGCGACCGGCTTGTGGACGCCGGCGCCATCGGGAAGCTTGCCGGCAACGTCCGACAACAAACGCTCGACCGTACCCTGATGGGCGAGGATGAACGCCAGCGGGTTGTTGATCTCATGCGCGATGCCTGCCACCAACTCACCGAGCGAAGCCATTTTGGCGGCTTGAACGAGCTTGGCCTGCGTGTCCTTCAGGAGGCGGTTTGCCTCTTCGAGTTCATGGTTGGCTTTTTCGAGCGCGCCTGCCAGCGCCGCGCGCGCTTCGGCGGCGGCCGCTTCGGTCCGTGCGCGTTCGAGCGCGAGATCACGCTCCTGCAATTCGGTTTCGATGCGCCAGTTTTCGTCCTGGAGCAGTTTCCGACGAACAAGCGCGCGGATGCGCACCCGCATGGCGTCGGCATCGGCGGCAGCCGGCACGATATCGTCCGCTCCCGCCGCGAAGGCGCGCGCCAGAGTGTCCCCGCCGTCCTCATTGCCGAGTCCTACGATGTAGAACGTCGCCACTTCGGTACCCGGCACCGGGGCAACGCCGCGATAGACGTTCAGGCGCCGACAAAGCTCAACGCCGTCGAATTCCGGACTTTGAATGTTGACGAGCACGCAATCCAGGCTTGTCCCCTGGGCTCTCACGAGATCGAGCGCCTCATCCGGCCCGGACACGCAAGTGACCAGATACCCCTCTCGCGACAACACCTCTTCCAGATACGTTCGCCTGGCCGCCGCATCGTCGACCACGAGGATGCGCGCGCGACGGAACGCATTGAAGCTCGGCGCATCGCGACTCTCCTGAACGCTCGCGAGCGGCGTCGCGCGACGGCGCAGCAAGGCCCGGATTCGGAGAATGATGAGGGCCTGCTCGGCGGACTTGGACACGTAGGCGTCCGCCCCGCTTTCAAGTCCCTGTCGTTCGACCGCGCGCTCCCGTGCCTCGGTCAGCATGATGACGGGGATAGCCCGCGTCCTCACATTGAGGCGCATCTGGCGTGACAGCTCGTCGCCGTTCATCCCGGGAAGGTGAAAATCCGCAATGACGAGGTCCGGCAACTTTTCATTCAGGCTGTCGAGAGCGGCCTCGGCGGTCGAGCGCCAGGTCACATTGAAGCCATTGGTCTCGAGGACGTGCCGCAGTTGCAGCGCCTGCGTCTCCGAATCCTCGACCAGAAGAATATTGGCGCCTTCCGGGGCGCCGGCTGCCGCGCTCATGGGCGGGAATCCTTCACGAGCCGGGTGATCCGTGGCGCGATCAGGTCGAGAGGGAGACTCGCGCGGACGCCGCCCATTCGCAAGGCGGCGGCCGGCATTCCGTAGACTACGGCCGTGCTTTCGTCCTCGGCGATCGTGTAGGCGCCGGCCTGCCGCATTTCCAAGAGGCCCTGGGCGCCGTCCTCCCCCATGCCGGTCAAAATGACGCCGAGCCCTCTCGGGCCGACCGACCTGGCAACCGAACTGAACATCAGGGTGGCAGACGGTCTCTGGCTTGCAAGCGGCGCGCTCGCGCTGATCTGGAGGGTGCCAGCCGGTGACAAGAGCAGGTGCCGGTCGCCGGGAGCCACATAGACGCGACCTCGCGTCGGGATTTCCTGTTCGCGCGCCACCGCGACATCGAGCGGCAGGATGCCGTCGAGCCAGGACGCGAAACCCTCCATGAACGGGGCTCCCATATGCTGGACGAGCAGAATCGGAAGCGGGAAATCCGCCGGAAGCGCGCCCAGCACCTTGGCGAGCGCCGGCGGTCCTCCGGTTGAGGCCGCAATGGTGAGGAGGGTGGGCTGCGTTGCGACCGCATCGTCCCGCAAGCTTGCGCCAGCCTGCTGCGCCGGCCCGCGCCACGCAAGCGAGCGTTGCCGTACGACCGGTACGCGGCTCATGATGTAGAGCTGCGTGCAGATCGTCTCGGCCAGGCTCTCGTATCCGGCATTCGTGACCCCTACGGGCTTCTCCACGACAGAGAGCGCGCCTGCGCGAAGCGCGTTCATGGAGATTTTGAGAGCCGAATCCTCAATGCTGCCCGCGATCACGACGATCGGCGTCGGATGTTCCGACATGATCCGGCGGGTGGCCTCGAGCCCGTCCATGCCCGGCAAGCGGATGTCCATCGAGATGACGTCGGGCTGGACACGGCCGATCTCCCGCAAAGCCTCTTCGGCCGAACTGACGGCGGCGGCCAGAATCAGGCGCGGGTCGCGCGTGATGATGTGCGCGAGCAATTGGCGCACGACAAGCGAATCCTCCACGATCATGACCCGGGCCGGGGTATGCGGCGTGGTTTTCATAACACCTGTCCGATCGTCGCCAGCAATTCGCGCTGGTCGAAATTCTGCTTGGTGATATAGGCGCTCGCCCCGAGATCGAGGCCGCGGCGGATATCCGCCGGATCGGCGCGCGACGTCATCAGAATGACAGGGGTCGCCGAGAGGCGCGGATCCGTCTTGACGGCCTGAAGCAGGCCAAATCCATCCATCCGCGGCATTTCAACGTCGGCGATCACCACATCCACGATAGTTTCGCCCGACCGAAGGACATTGAGCGCGTCGAGGCCGTCCACGCTCAGAAGGACGCGATACCCCTGGGCTTCAAGGATGCTCTTTTCGAGCGTTCGGGTGGTGATGGAATCGTCCACCACAAGAATGGTGGTCGTGTGCTTTTCCGTGCGATCGCCCCACTCGACGAGCCCGAGGCCGGTCGCTGCGACCCGGCTCTCGTGCCGGGTCCAATGCTCGACCAGCAATTCCGGCGAGAGGACCAGCGCCGGCATCTCGTTCTCGAGCATGACGGTTCCAGACACCAGATCGCTGACGCCGATCGCATCGACATCGCTCACCAGCATCGTCCGGACGTCTTCGAAGGCATTCACCGCGAATGCGCAATAACGGACGCCATGTTTCACCAGCACGGCCTTGACGCTCGCATTCTCGATGGGAATTTGCGCATTCGGTGATCCTGTGAGCGCGGCGAGAGCCACCACTGGCACGACAACGTCTTGCCCTCCGATCTCGATCCGTGCGGCAGGACGTCCCTCCACGTTCTCCAGCGCATCGGCGCGCAGCCGAAGCAACCGCTCGATGCCGTAGGTGGGGAACCCGAAGGTCCGCCCTTCCGCCTCGGCGAGCAGGAGCGGCTGGCGGGCAGCCGTGAACGGGACGCTCAGGAAGGCCTCGGTCCCCCACGGAAACCGCGGACGCAACAGAACGGAGCCATGGAGCTTGCGCGCGGCCTCGGCCACCACCGACAGGCCCATGCCTCGTCCCGACAATCTGTCCACGGCGGTCGCGGTGGAAAAGCCGGGGGAAAAGACCAGCGACAGAAGCTGGTCCGTCATCGGCATCCGTTCCCCCGGCGCCCGCGCCGGCAGCAAACCCCGCTCGACGGCCACGTTTTCGATCCGCGCAAGATCAGGCCCGCGCCCGTCATCGCGGATGCTGACCGCCAGCCGCCCGCCCCGGGAGGACAGCTCCAGGGTAATCTCACCGCGCTCGGGCTTGCCGGTCTTCGCGCGCTCGTCCGTCGGCTCAAGGCCATGGCTGACGGCGTTCCGCAGAAGATGCATGACCGGATCCTTCAGGGCCTGAAGGACCCGACGATCCGCCTGAATATCGAGACCGATCGTGCGGACATGAACGTCGCGACCCTCTTCGCGGGCGATTTCACGGACCATCGGACCGAAATTGCCGAACACTGTATCGGCCGAGACCAGCGAAACCCGATCGACGTCGTCACGCACCTGCCGGGCGGCCTGCTCGATGGTCCAGGCCGATCTCCGACGGTCGCGGGAAAGCGACGAGATGGTGCGGAACAGACCTTTGAGATCCTGATCAAAATCACGCAGACGAGACGTGAAGGCGGCCGTGCCGCGCGACGTCGGGTCCGGGACATACTGGGCGCTTCCGGCCGACTTGACCTGACGCTGAAGCAGGTCCCAGCTTCTTCGCAATCCCCGGACGTCGCGTTCGATCTGGTGCAGGTCCTCCGCGATCGCCTCGTCGGCCTGGATCTCGGCCAGGAGCTGGTGCATGGAGCTGGACAATTGCTCCATCTGGTCGGCTGCGACCCTCAGATACGAACCGCCCTCAGACGCGCCTGAGACCTCCGGTCGGAGCGGGGCGTGGCTTTCCTCCCGAGGCGTGAGCGGCTGGGAAGCCGGGGCGGTCTCGTGAGCAAGGGCGCGCCCGAGCGTCGCGAGGGCGGGCTCCGGCGATGTCATGGCTGTCGGCGCATCGATCTCGGCGACCAGATCCTCGATGGTATCAAGGCTCTGCCGGACCGCCGCCACGGTGCTGGCGTCAAGGCCGCGTTGCTCGTCGAGGAGTCGCGAAAACAGCGCTTCGAGGTGGTGGGCGACCTCTTCGACCTGCGGCAGCTCGACGGCGCGCGCAGCGCCTTTGAGCGAATGGGCTCGGCGGAAAACGTCCGTGAGATCGACATTGCCTGCCTCGGCATTGTCCAACGCCTCGCGGATCGCGTGCAAATGCTCTCGATGCTCCACATCGAAAGCGGCCAGCAATTGCTTGCGAATATCCTTCACGATGCACTGGGCTCCGGGCTCACGCGAGGTTCACAAACGATAGCGTTCGACGAGGCCGAGAAGCTGCTGCGACAGATCGGACAGGTTCGCCGCCGCCATTTCGAGCTGGCGTGTACCGGCCGCGGTCTGCTGGCTCGCCTGTCGAATGTTCTGAAGCGCCCCGGTGACCTGTTCGATGCCCAGTTGCTGCTGGTTGGTGGAGGCGACGATCTGCTGGAAGGTTTGCACGCTTTCCTGAACGCGGCTGGAGATCTCGGTGATGGTCGCCTGCGTGGTGTCGGTGCGCTCCTTGCCGGCGGTCACGCGCTTGACAGCCTCCTCGGTCAGCATGACGGAGGAGTTGATGCCGCGCTGGATGTCGCCGAGAATGGAGCGAACCTGCGATGTGGCGTCCTTCGCCTGGTCCGCCAGAACCTTCATCTCGGATGCGACGACCGCGAAGCTGCGACCATTCTCGCCAGCGGCCGCGGCTTCGATCGCCGCATTGAGCGCGAGCAGGTGAGTGCGCTCCGAGATGTCGTTGACGGTGGAAATGATTTCGCCCACCGCCTGCGTCTTCTCACTGAGCGCCACGATGTTCTCCGCCACGGCCTCGCCCTGTTCGCGGATCGCGTCCATCGCGCGGGCCGTTTCTTCGACCGCCTGCAGTCCTGCCATGCTGGTCTGCGCCGTCGCCTGCGCGGACGCGATCACTTCCTGGGCACGTTTTCCGATCTGCGCGCCCGAATGGGTGATCTCATCCACCGTGGCGGCGGTTTCCTGGACCGCGGCGAGCTGCTCTTCGACGCTTGCCGCCTGCTCCTGCGTCGAGGCGCGAATTTCCGCGGCCGCCGCGTTCAGGTTTTCGGTGGCTTCCCGGCTTTGCTTCGCTAATTGCCGAAGCCCGTCCACCATCCCGTTCAGGGTGCCGCCGAGACGCCCGAGTTCGTCCGTTCCCGCGGTCGCGGTCTGGCCGGCGAGATCGCCTCGTCCGACCCGTTCGACGAATTCCATGAAGGCGTTGAGCGGGTTGGCGATCGAGGCCCTCAGGAGATACGTGATGAGGACACTCAGGATGCCGACGACCGCGAGAGCGATGATGATCGAGATGCGGCTCTGTTCATAAACCTCGTTGACCCGCTTCTGCCCGAGGGAGATCGCCTCGCTGAGGACCTTGTTGACGTCCTCCAGGGATTTGCTCCACGCGTCGCGGCTGGTCCGCAGTGAATTTTGCGTGGCAAGAACCGTCGCGAGGTCGTTTGCCTCGATGGCGGCGAACTGGCGCTCGGAGGTCACACGGAGCTGGCGCAACTGCGCACTTGCGCCGCTCAACAATTCGGAAGTCCTGCGCCATGCGTCGGCCCGTTGGCTCGTGACGGACGCCGAGAGGTAGGAATTGGTGGTCGCGATGGCTTGGTTGAGCGCACTCTCGGTCGAGGCGGCGCGGCGGCCCCACTCGGCGACCAGCTCTTCATGCGCCCCCTGCTGTTGGCCGAGGGATCGCAACAGGAATCGCGACAACGCTTCTTCCCGCGTTCCGCGCATCTCGCTCTGGCTGCGGGCCGTTAGATCGAGCTGGCGCTGCAGGGCGAGGTCGCGCGTGACGATCGTCTCAGTCGTCCGTGTGACGTCGTCGAGCTGGTTGATCGTGTAGGCGCCAAGCCCGACCATCAGCGCAACGATGAACGCGAAGCCGAGGAGGATGCGATTCGCTATCGAGATTGTCACCTTAAACTCCGGAAACGGGGGAAGCGGGAAGGAAGGGGCGGATCAGACGTTCCACGTCGATGAGCGACACGACGCGTTCCTTGTCGGACGAGCCCGCTGGGATTTCGGCATATCCGATGACCGCGTCGTTGCGAAAGGCCTGGCCGTCTTCCGACGTCAGCGAAGTCGCCGCTACGACGCCCTGAGCGCGCTCGACTCTCAGCGCGACGCGCGGCTTCTCACGGCGCAGAAGCACGAAATGATCGAAAACAGTCTTGGACGAAGCGGACATACTAAGCGCGGTCGAGAGATCGATCACGCTGACCGGGCGCCCGCGGCGTCCGAGGATTCCGACGAGTGCCGCAGGCCCATCCGGAATCGGCACGCATGTCTGTGCCGGCAAGATCTCGGCGATATCCGCAAGCGGAATGCCATAAAGCTCGGTTCCCGCCACGCAGATGAGCACAGGCGCGGCCATCGTAGTGGGATCAGCGGCGACAGGCCGCCTCGCGGCGAGGTTGCGCGTCCGCTCTTCCAAAATGAGACGAGCGTTCTCCTCGGACGAATAGGCGCCCTCCAGGTTGATCTCTCTCAGTTTGCGACGAAGTGATCTCGCCATCGTCAGACCTTGCTGCGGCTACGGGATCGCGGCGCGAGGTGAGTGCGTGCGAGTGACTTGAAATCGCCGGCCAATAATCCGTCCGCCTCGGCCAAGGGATGCTCCGGCGGCAGCGAGCCCGCGATGCGTGCGGCGTTGGTGATAGAGCGAAGTCCTTGCTCGACCCGTCCGGTGCCGATCATGTGAAGGCCGAGATGATAATGCGCCATGACAAAGTTCTTATCGAGATAGACGCTGTCACGGAAGGCCTTCTCGGCGTCGAACGGCATCTTCCGGGCTTGTGCGACCAACCCCCTGTAGAAATGCAGGACCGGCTCCACGGGTCGCACGGCGAGTCCGCGCTCGCAGGTCGCGGCAGCGTCCACGAGCAACCCCGCATCGGCCAGACGCCGGACCTCGCCCACAAACGTCTCCGCCTTTTCGATTGCTGCCCCGGATGGAGGCGTGGAAGTGGCAGGTGCGCGACGGATCGCGGGTTGCAACTTTTTGGGCTCCGGTGGTGCGGCCGCTGGAAGAGGGACCCACGCGACGGGGATTTCCGGCGCGCCAGCGAAGGCGGAGCTCCACGAAGAATTGTCGGGAGGCAAGCGCCGGTATGCGCTCGTGCCCGGCAGGTTGATCGCCCTCATCATCTCGGCGAATCCCGGATTCGGTTCCGCATGCCCGACCAGCATCCACCCGGATTCCACAAGCGTGTCGCGCAGGGCCTCGACGATTCGATTGACGGTGTCGGGATGAAAATAGATCAGCACATTTCGGCACAGGATCAGGTCGAAATCGGTGAATTGCAGCGGAGAAGTTCCGTCCAGCAGACTCAAAAGATTGTGGCGCTCGAAGCGGACCATGGAGCGGAATTCCGGCCTGAGCTGCCATTGGTCCCGTTCCGACGACTGGACGAAATAGGCGTCCTTGTGTTCCGGGCTCATTGAGCGCAGCGCCCACTGACCGAAGCGCGCCTTGCGTGCAGCTTCGATGAAATTGTCGTTGATGTCAGTGCCTACGATGCTGACACGCCAGTCCTTCAGCGTGTCGCCAAGGAGCTCCGTCACCAGGATGGCCACCGAATAGGCTTCCGCGCCCGTCGAGCAGCCCGCGCTCCAGATCCGCAGACGCTTCTCCGCGCCGTTTCGCGCGACAATCTCGGGGAGGATAACATCCCGGAGGGCGTTGAATTGCTCCACATAGCGAAAGAAAAAAGTTTCGCCGATGGTGATCTCGGCTTCGAGGCGGGCCCATTCGGCCGGCCCCAGGACAGGATCGCTCAGTCGCTCCAGATAGCTGGCGCAATCCCGGTTTCCGGTGGCCCGGAGCCGCTTTCGGATCCGCTCCCAAAGAAGCTCGTCCTTGTCCACGTAATAGAAATGACCCGTCCGTTCAACGATCAGGCTCTTCAGCCGCGGAAACGTTGGATCGAGTGCGAAGCTGGTAACCGGCGAAGGTGCCATCAATCAGCCACCGCCCACTCGCCCAATCGGTCCTGCGCTTTCGCTCCGAGCGCGGCGATGGCCTGCTGTTCTTCGGCGAACAGGATCTTGTCGAGAGACAGGAGATGCACAAGGCGGCCATCCATGTCGATTTCAGCCTCCACGCAACCGTTCAGGGTTCCCGTCTCACGGAGCGGAGACAGCCGGCGGTCGTCGATTTCGCGCAGATCGACCACCCGATCGACCAGAAGCGCCAGCGGATTTCCGGATCCCGGCGCATCCACCTGCATAAGGTGACCGTAGAGGTCGGCATGATTGTGGGTCTTGCCCTCGTCCAGACCGAACAGGATGTCGAGGCGAACGACCGCGACCGCCGTGCCGCCGAGGCTGAAGAACCCGGCAACGGGCCGCGGGGTCGCGGGAGGGCGCCAGAGGTTCGGCACGGGCAGGATCTCCCGCACCGCTTTGCGCCGGATGGCGCAGCGGGTGTCGCGAACATCGAACAGAAGGATCTGCAGGCTAGCCATTACACACTTCAATCAGCCTTGGCAGCGATCGGAGCCGGGTATATTGGGCGGCACACGACCCCCGGCAACCCGCGCTTTCCACAAGCTGAACTATTGGCGGATATTCTGGGTCTTTTCGAGAATCGCGTTGAGGCCCACGCTGGCCTCATCCGACGAGCCGGTTCGGTAAACCGCCCGGAAAATCCGCTCCGCATCCTTGTAACGGCCAAGCTTGAAGTACGACCAGCCGCGCAGCATCATCAGGTCGGTCTGTTCGGGAACGACCCTGTTGCGCTCGCCGAGGGCCAGGGTCACCTCAGTCCAGCGACCTTCGCGATAGGCAGCCAGAGCGCGCTGACTGAGGATGCTGGCGGTCAGTTCCCGACGGCGTTCGGCGGTCTGAGGAGCGGCCGCGGCCGCAACCGCCGCTTCCGCGGTCAGGTCCTTACGCAAATAAGCCAGCGACTTGCCATAGGCGGCCTCCTCACGGGTTTGTCCGGTCCCCCGGCGGACCGCCTCGTCGAACGCGCTGACGGCCTCCATCGGACGATTGAGCTCCATCAGGCACCAGCCGAGGCTAACGGCGGACCCGGGTGATAAGGTGCTGGGACTGCGCGTGACCGTACAGCCCTTCGCGCCGCGACCGGATGAGCTTGCCTCCGCCGTGCGACTGGCGACGCGGCGCGCAGGCGTCACGGGCTCGTCGGGCATTGTCCGTTCGAAAGCCGGCGGCTCATCGGGTCGCCGGGGAATCTCCGCTTGCGCCTGCCGTTCCGGGTCGACGCGCCTTGCGCCGACATCCGACGGGTCGGGGGACGCGGGCGCCGTCATGGCGCCCGTCGTGTCGGACGCTTCCGACCTGACCGATCGTCGGTCGGAAGACGGAATTCGTCCATCAGCCACATCCGCGATCCGTGGGGATTTCGCACGCCATTTTGAGACGAGCGCGTTGAACCCGGCGCGGTCGTTCAACCGCTGAGCGGCGAGAACCGCGCCGTAGGCGGAGAGTTCGTCGTCGGCTTTCCAACTGAGCGATTCCAAGAACCAGTCGCGCGCCGAGCGGAACTGGCCGGTGTTGTAGGAGTACCAGCCCAAAGCCTGCGCGGCATTTGTGGAACGCTCGTTGACCACCGCCGGTATAACGCGGGCGATGACACGCGGCTCGAGGCGCGGAGGCGGGTCCTGGCTCAGGAGCGCGGTGGCGACGTCCAGATACACGCGCATGTTCTCCTTGGCCTTGTCGCGCCAGTCGAAGGCGAACGCCTCTGCCTCGACGAAGCGATTGAGAGCCCGCAGCGACAGCGCGTATCCTTCGGCGGCTTTTGGGTCGGCCCCGCGATCCAGCGCGAGCTTGAACCACTCAAGCGCCTTCTCGGAATTCTTTCGGTGATAATTGTAATAGCCGAGCACCAGCGCATTGCCCGAATCGGCGGGGTTCTCGGCAAGTCGCTCGACAACCGCCAGATCTTCGGGGGCCGCGGTGACTTTGCCGTCGGCGGAGGCCCGCTCGACGCGACGGCGCGCGAGTTCCTCGCGGATCAGGCTGAAATCATCGGGCGTGCCGCCCGACTTGCGCTCAAGCTTCAAAAGCTCGGTGACGTCCGGCTCGGAGAGCAGCGAAACCGCCTTCTGCAAGGTTCCCATACGCTCCGCCGGGTTGCTGCAATTCGTCAGCGTATAGGTGTAGACGTCGCGGGCGCGGGGAGCCTGGTTGGTTTTGACGAAGGCCTCAGCCACGCGCCAGAGCACGTCCACGTTCTCGCAGGTCAAGAGAGAAGGCGTTTCGGTCGCGACAGCCAGAACCGTCCGCCACTGGTTGCTATCTGACGCGTTCGTCAGCCGCTTGCGCGATTCGGACTGCTCGAGCGCCGTGACAAGTTCGGCCGGCGGCTTCCATTGCGGTTCGCGCGTCTGGCGTTCGGCGATGGCCGCGCGAATCTCTGCGATCTTGCCGTCGGCGTAGAGTTGCCAGAGGGAGTCGAGGGCCGGATCGGTGACCGGCACTCCGGACCCCGCGAGCTGCGACAGGTCCGAAGGCGGGACCCATTCGGGATAGAGAGCGCGAAGGCGCGCGATTTCCGCGTCGACGCGACGTGTGTCGCCCTGCGATGCGAAATATCGGAGAGCGGATTCGTCGACCGACGGCCTCGACGACTGGGCGGATCCAGCGGGCGGGGCATTCGGTGGTTGCCGCACGCCACTTTCGCCGGATTGCTGGGCGATGGCCGCGAAGCCAAGGCTCACGATCGCAATCGCTATGGCACCGCGCGCTACAGACATGTCGGATATTTTTCACGCACCAAGGACATCGAGAGCAGATAGAGCGTCGCGGGATAATATAGTTTCGGCTCAAAAGACTTCAGCGGGGCCGGGATCGGCGTGCCATCGACCGCGCAAGAGAGGGCCGCCGCCATCGCCGCATAGCCCTGGTCGGTCAATTGCTCGCGCACCTCGCCCGTGAGGACGTTCACAACGGCGACTCCTTCGCTGCCTGCCTTCCAGCGCTCATTGACCGTCCGCAGCCATGCAAGGTCAGACATGCCCGCCCGCAATAAGTAGAGCGGTATCCTTAACGAGTTGTAACCGAACTCGGGAGGCAGGCCGTCGGCCGTGCGCGGTTGCGCGCGGGCGCTGATGGAGAGCCAGTCCGCGGGAAGCTTCGTCTTGCCGGTGGTCGCCTGTTGCAGCAGCACGAGACCGCGACGCCAGAGGGCGCTCCAGTCGAATTTCGGCGCAAGACTCGCGAGCACCGGAAACGCCTCGAACACCCAGTACGACAGGTTGACCACCGGGCCGTCGGGGCGCTCGGAAGAAGCGAATCCCTTCGCGCCCGGCAGCAGAAACGGCATGTCGCCGTCGCGGCCGATGACCGTCCTGCCGATGGCGGATGCGAGTTTTTGGGCCGCCTTCAGATAGCGATCCTCTTTCCAGAGGGTGGCGGCCTTGCCGAGCGCGTACGCGATGAGGATATCGCCGTCAGTCGCGTTGTTGCGGTCGGTCACATGTGGAGACGCTGCCGGATCCCACTTCCAGACCGCCAATCCGTCGTCCCGGATCAGAAACTCTGTGTGGGTGAAGGTCCAGATCTTCTCGAAGGTGGCGCGGTCTTCAGCCGCGAGCGCCAGGATCAGCCCGTATCCCTGACCCTCGCTGTGGCTGATGTCGCCATTGGCATTGTCCACCACACGCCCGTCGGCGCGAACGAAGCGCGAGCGATAGCCCTCCCAGTCGCCGGCCGAGATGGTGCCGGCGATCCTCACAGGCTCGACCGGGGCGCTCTGCGCTGGCGCGAGGGGAAGCACGAGAGCGACGAACGCGGCGAGGACCCAGGAATGGCGTGGCGCATGACGAATCCCCTTCGCCCTCATTTATCGCGTCCCAGGTGGTTGAGCATCAGGTAAGTGGCAGCGCCCAGCAAGGCGCAGCAGGCGACCATGAGCAGCGCATATTGCAGGATGTTGATCGACATCCAGTTGGCGGCGACAAGTCGCAGGTTCATCAGCGAGAAGGGCCGAGTCTGGACGAAACCGAAATCTCCCACCGGCTGCACCTCCACTTTGGGTTCCGTCGGATCGAGGGAGGCCACACGGCCCGCAACCTGCGACCACACGAGCGGACTCGTGATGCGCACCATTTCGTCGGCTAGGCTCTCGGATGTGCGCGCCGTGACAAGCGTCCATGTCCCCGCGCCGTCTGCCCGGCTCTGGGCCAAGAGAAGGCTGGTGCGCTGAGGCGGTTCATAGGCGATCCCTGCGCGGTCCTCCAGCGAGAGCGAAGCCAGCGACAGATTGAACGTGCGTTCGACCCAATCGGTGAACGAGACGGCGGTTCGCTCGATGAATCCGCGTCGCTGCAGGCTTTCGGCCCATCGCTTGCGGATATCGTCGGTCGAAGCGCTCTCGATGCCGATCGACTGCGTCTTGGGCGGCACATAATCGGATCGGTTAGCATCGGGTACGGTTCCGGCGAGTGCCGCCGTATTGGCGGCGACGCCTTGGGGATAGGACCAATTCGACGACGGCGTCGATTGCCAGATGGTCTTGAGGTCTTCGACGATATTGACCCGGCCGAGCATTCCGGCCGGAAGCTGGTCGATGGCACCAACGACGATCGCGGACGTATCGCCGCCCGATACCGCATTCAAAAACTGCGCCCGGACGGGCTCGCCGGAATCGCGGGCCATGCGCGCCAGCAGAGTTCCGGCGGCGGAATAGTTCAGGGCATCCTGGCGCGCGAGCACGATGGACGCGGGCTGCGCGCCGAACGGATATCCGCCGCTGCTGAGCGCCGCCAGATCGGGAATGCGCCCGATCCGCCCGTAGGTTGGAATGAACAACGCGGTCGTGTCGAAAAGCACGAACCGATTGGCTTCCGACAAGGTCTCCCCCGGCGCGCATCGCTCGTCGGCGGCCGTCATCAAGACGACCTCGAAAGCCACGTGATTGATGCCGGGCTTGAAGTTTCGCATCGGGATGCGGACCGGATGACGACGGAATACATCTCCGCGTGCCGTGATCGTCATCGTGGCGCTGATCCGGCCGTTCACATACAGGTCGACATGACTTCCGGGAAGAACCGCCGGCGTATGCGCGGCATCGAGAAGAAGAGTCGCCTCGCCGTAATCGCCGGCATAAAAATCGGCAGGCAGATTGATGGCAAACCGGGCACGCAGGCGTCGGCCGGAAAATTCCTGGGTGGGAATTCCGAGCTCCGAGAACGGGGTCGCGTTGCCACCCGGGAGGGTCGGAATCTCGGGCCACATCCAGCTTGCGGTGTCCACGGTGTTGCGCACGCGCCCGTCGCGGTTGAGAGCTGGGGCGCCCACGATATTGATGGCGTTGTCGAGGTCGCTCCAGGTCGGCCCGGAGACGACCAACGTTGCCGAGCCTGCGCTGTTGTCATGCATCACGATCGCCAGCGCCTGCACGCCGGCGGCCTCGGGCGGTGAGGCCATGACGCTGCGCAGCTCCCCGGCGATTCCCATCACGACCTTGATGGTTCCGGCGGGACTGGGGCCGGGGTCGGATTCCATCACGCGGATGACGGGGTGGGCATAGCGCCCGCGAAGCGCCACCATCTGGGCGAGGCGCAACAGGCGATCCCTGATCTCGGGCCGGAAGATCCGCGGGGCCACGATACGGATGGTCGTGATGCCTTGCGAATCCATCCCGATCGCCGGCAGATCCTCGAGGGAGCGAATGGTCCGATAGGTGTTGTCGGCGAAGATCAGGCCTGTCGAAGCGGCGTCGAGCTGCGTCCACAATTCGTAGGTCGCGCGGATCGTGCAATCCGTCCTGTGGCGCTGCAGGGCCTCGATGCGGATGATGTTCTGGCCCGCACGAAGGAGTCCTGAGCGGACAGGCAGGACGGAGCGGAAGATGTTGGCCGAGGACGCGATCGTGATGTCGTTGACCGTCTCTCCGTTGATGATGACGCGCAGGCGCGAAGCCTCGGGCATCACCACGACGGCATTCTGATAGCCAACCGCGAGGCTCTTTGCGTTGGCGGCCTCGTCCTGGGTCAGGCTGAAGGCCCAGGATCTCGCGTCGCTTTCACCCTCGAAGCGGAGGGTTTCGAAAGGAAGGATCGGTTTCTCGACCCGGGCCGGCACGCGTGCCGCGTTGACCGGCGCCGGTGCCGGCATGGTCGATGCGCCGGTTCGCGCAGGCGCATCGGGTTGCTGAGTTCGTGCCGCCGCAGCCGGGGGGACCGCACCTTGCGGCGACATGTCGAAGGGCGCGGCCACCGGCGCGACGTTGCCGGGCGGTGCAGGTCGCGGCGGAGCGGCAGGCGCGGGGAGGGGAGCGGCCCCTCGCATATCGAAGGGAGCGGGCATTGCCGGCGTGGCGTCGCCGTTGGTGGGCGGCTTTGGGGCCGCCGCAGGGATGCTGGTCGCCGGCGACATGTCGAACGGAGCGGCTTGGGCCAGGGCCGGGCGCGGGGCGAAGGCCTCGAGAGCCAGCAGGACTGGAATGAGATAGGCGCGCATACCCGATCCTATTTCGACGCGGCCGTCGCCGCGGCCGGCGCGAGCGTGGGAGCCGGTGAGTTGGATGCGCCTAGCTTCTGGAGGCCCAGCATGTAGGCGAGCCCCCGCCCGGTTTGATAGATGGCGACGGTCAGGAACCACAGGGTCCCGCGCAGGATGCCGATGTCCTGATGCCGGCGCTTCTGGAAATGACTCCACTGTTCCGCGTTGGCGAAAACGAGGTCGGCGATGAGTTGGTGATGCTCGGGCGTCTCTGTCAGGAAACGACAGCCGATCAGGACGCCCTTGTCGTCCATGCTCATCTTTCGGACTTCCATGGGCATCTGATTGATGGGCAAATCCGTATGCGGGGTGAATTCCAGCGTTCCGAGCGCGCCTCGCTTCAGGCCGGGCAGCGCCGACTGCGCGAGCTGCATGCTGAGACCGCCCACCGAAACGTCGCGAATCATCGCATCGACCGCCTTGTCGCCCATGAGGAATCGCGCCGGCCGGTCCGCCCGCACCCGGTGGCTCTGACGCCGCGTCGCTCTTTCGGAGACGACGCCAAGCGCGCAGCCCGCGATGATGAGGTTCAGGAGGTTCCAGGCGCCTGTCACCAGCGTGACGTCGGCCTTGTAGGGTTCGGCCCAGAGCCGGACCGCCGTGGCGATGACGCCCAGCACGAGAATGCCGAATATGATGAAGAACGGCGCGCCGAGTTCCGACACGCGGCTCTTGTCCATTGCCTCGTTCTTCGACGTCACCTTGAAGGTCGGCTTGCTGGGATTAGCGATCACCGACAGGATGGCGGGCAGCAGATAGATGGTCTGGATGAACTCATAAAGGTCCGAAATCCATGGCCAGCGGTAGCGACCATAGAGATAGTTCTGCATCATGAAATTCACCATCATGTAGGTCGACGTGTAGGCGAGGAACTCGCCTCCCGACGCGGTGAAGATTTCCATGGAGAAGAACAGGTAGCAGAGCGGGGAGACCAGAAAAGCAAACCGCGTGAACGGGAACAACCAGAACAATGTACTCGACATGTAGCAGAGCCGTTGCGGCAGCGAGAGCCCACGCTTCAGCGGCGGGAAACGGTAGCGCAGGATCTGGATCATGCCCTGCGCCCAGCGCGAGCGCTGACCGATGAAGCTGGCGAAACTGTCGGGCTGCAATCCGGCGATCAGCGGCTTGTCCACGTAGATGCTTTTCCACCCGCGCGAATGAAGTTCGAGCGCGGTCTCGCAATCTTCCGTGATGCTGACGCCGCTGAACCCGTTGGTTTCCTGTAGCGCTTCACGCCGCAGCACCGCCGCCGAGCCGCAGAAGAACGCGGCGTTCCATTTGTCCAACCCGCGTTGAATGACGCCGTAGAACATTTCGTTCTCGGACGGCATGGTCTGAAACGTGCCGAGGTTGCGCTCGACCGGGTCGGGATTGATGAAGAAATGCGGCGTCTGGACGAGAAAGAGGTTCTTTTCCGTGGTAAAATGTCCGACGGTTTCCTCAAGGAACGAGCGCGCGGGCGCATGATCCGCGTCGAACACCGCCACGAGGTCGCCGGTCGAATGCTCGAGTCCGTTGTTCAGATTGCCGGCCTTGGYGTGCTCGTTGCGCGCGCGCGTCAGGTAATTGACACCGAGTGCGGCGCAAAGTGCTTGCAATTGGACGCGCCGGATGCGGGCCTGCGCCGCCGCGGCGGCATCCGTCGAGTCGCATTTCTGATCCGTCCCGCCGTCGTCGAGCAGCCAGACCGTCATTTTTCCTGCGGGGTATGACATGGCCTTTGCGGCGGCGAGCGTCGTCGCCAGGAGGTCCGCATCCTCGTTGTAGGATGGGACGAAGACATCAACGCTGGGTGCGCTCTCCGGATCGAGCCGTGGCGCGCGCCGGGACGGGAGCGGGCTGGAAACCACGAAAAGGCTCAGGAAGAGCATGACGACGCAATACATCTCGGCGCAGTAGAGAAGGATTGCTGGAATGTAGTTCCCGATTTCCGTGATCGGCGGCAGCGTGCTGGTCGTGCGCCAAAACACGTAGCGCAGCACGATCGCCGTCCCAAGCGCCAGGCCGAAGAGCCGCCAGATTCCTTGCGCTTTGAAGAACTTCAGGACGATCATGCAGGAAACCACGACGAGACCGGCGATGAGGTGGGCCTGCAGATTGATGGGGAGCGCCACCAGCAAGAAGATCAAAGCAGCCGCGACGCCCCAAAACGCCACGATGAAACCCTTTTTCATCAGTTCTCGATCTCTGTTCGGTTTTCCCTACGGCACATGCCACGCATAAGCCAAGGAATACGGGCGGTCTACGGATAACTGACCCGCGGATGTGTCCCAGTTCCATTGTCGTAGATGATTGCTGCGGACACGGTCTGCAGGTTCAATCATGGGGGTGGGGGAACGACCGGGTAACCGCGTAGCGGCTCGTGGCGAACCGCCGGCGCCGGCGCGGGAGCCGCCGCTTCGGTGTCCTTCAACACAGGTCGCACGACCTGCCGACGGACGACAACGGCGGGCGGGCGGACCGGCGGCTTGGAGCCGAATTCACCCGACGCCAACGGGTTGAGAGGTGCGTCAAGCTCGCCGAGAGACGCCGAAACCGGGGGCGCCTCGCCGTACGGGTTCCAGTCGGCCGAGGAGAAATAAGCAGAGATCGTGTAGCTGTACATGGTGCGCAGAAGCTGCTCTTCGGTGGCCTCGGCGTCGCAGAGGCGCAGGCGCACCGAGACGGCCCCGCCCGGCGTCAGAATCGCCGGGCTCGTCGGCTCGATCTGCTGCCATGCATAAAGGCAAAGGTCGCCGACGGACGACCGGCCGGTCGCGAACCCGAAGGGCCCGTACTTGTTCTGGGCATAGAACAAGGAGGTGCGCATGGGGACACCCGGGAGCCTGTCTTCCATTTCGGTTTCGACGAGCGCGGGCGTGACACGCTTGAGGCGCAGGGTGTCGTCGATCTCGGACAATGTGTCCAAGTCGTTGATCATGCTGACATAAAAAGCGTTCTGTCCGGGCGTGGCCGAGGCTGTCGAAAGGGCGATCTCCTGCGTGACGCCATTCAGGAACTTGCGTTCCACCACCGCGACCACAGAGGGTCCGCCGGGCGGCGGCAGGATGACGGCTTTGGTCGCCGGCACTTCGCTCATGAGGGTCGCAAACCGCAGTTCGGATTGCGTCGAACAGGCTGCGACCAGCAACAAGGTGGAGATCAGCGGGAGCGTTCTCAGCCGGCGCCAACGACCGATCGCGGCGGGCAGAATTGAAACGGTTCGCGATGCCGGAGCTCCATCGCGATTGCCATTTATATTCTGTTGAAAGGTAAGAGACATGAACCCAATGATCTAACGCCTCCGGAGACCCGCAGGCGGCGCTGAATGAAGTGGCTCCACCCCTCCCCACGCCGAAGCGAAAGAAGAAGACCGCATCTTCACACATGCGCAATCATGGTTAACGAATGATAAAAACGAGATCGGAAACCTAGGAAAACTCAACGATAGCGCGGGCCGTCCAAAGGCAATTGGGCGGTTCCGCGCCGCAGCGAAACACCGTTTCGCATGTTGATTTCCGGTGCGCCGCGAAATGCCGAGGCGGTCAGCCCTTGGTCGCACCCATCGGATTCGGCAGGTATCCCAGGAAACCGGCGATGCGCCATCGTCCCTCGACGCGACGACAGAAATAGAGGGTTTGCCAGCGCAAAACGACCGGCTCTCCGGTATGAGGGCGGATCGTGCCATCGAATTTCTTTCGCGCCATCGCGAAGTCCCCCATGATGTCGATGTCGTCGAGGCGGGTCAGGGCGAAGATCGCCTGCCGCAGCTCGGAATCGGCGATCCGGCCGTCCATCTCGTGCGCGCCGGCAAGCCAGGCCTCGCGATAGCGTGCGATATCCGCATAACGGGCGCGCCACGCATCAGGGTTGTCCGAAAAACCGGCGTCGATGCCGAAAAAGAGTTCGGGGGCGAAATCCTCGAAATGCGCATCCCAGTTGTGCGCCACATAGGCCTCGATGTCCCGACGGACGAGCATCTCCCAGATCGCCTGTCGGCTCTCATCGCTGATTGGAAAGGGATTCACGTCGGACATAAACGACCTTCCAGGGAGTTTTCGATCGGCAGTCTGATGGTTTCGCCACCCCGATGGAAGGGCGGTTCAGGGAAAAAATCACGCATACGAGGGTATCCTGCCGGGATGAGGACCGCGCCTCATTGTGGGTTCGAGAAGGGCGCAATAACATGCGGAGATCAGATTGCGATCTCTCCCGGTCAAAGTGGGGTGCTGAATGCTCAAGACCGTTCTGGTAACCGGCGCGGCTGGCGACATCGGACGGGCGCTTTGTGCGCGTTTCCTGGCCGACGGCCATCGCGTGGTCATGCTTGATCGGGACGAAAGGGCGCTCGAAAACGCGGCGGACGCAATCGGACGGGGCAAGGCTCTGGCAATTGCTGTGGCGGACGTAACAGACCTGGCCGGTGTCAAAAGGGCCGTCGCCGAGGTCGAGGAGCGTTTTGGTCCGATCGACGTATTGGTGAATAACGCGGGCGCCGTGGTGAGCCCCACGCTCGCCTCGACCGATGAGGCAGCCTGGCTGGCGGACGTGGATCTCAACCTCAACGGCGCCTGGCGCTGCGTGCGCGCACTCCAGGACGGCATGATCGAGCGCCGCGAGGGCACTATTCTGAATATCTCGTCGGTCAACGGATCGGGCATCTACGGTTATCCCGCCTACAGCGCAGCGAAAGCCGGGCTTGAACAACTCACGCGCTTTCTCGCGGTCGAACTCGGTCGGTACAACATCCGCGCCAACGCCATCGCGCCAGGAAGTGTGAAGACGCAGGCCTGGAAGGCGCGGGTGGAAGCCAATCCGGAGATTTTCGAGCGGTTGAAGAAATGGTATCCGCTGGGCGACATCTGCGTGCCCGAGGATATCGCCGGGGTCGCGGCTTTCCTGATCGGTCCCGATGCACGCATGATTACCGGTGCGATCCTCCCTGTGGATGGCGGCCTGTCGGTTGGATCGACCACCATGGCGCGCGAGTTCTGCGGGGTGGAATTCTGATTGCGAACTGATCGGCTCGACCCGGTCGGCTAGAACCGGACCCCCAGATAGGTGCGGTCATCGGCCCAGGTGGTCCCGATAGACCCTTTCGGCGAGGCGTAAAGGACAACCTTGGCGGGATCATCCCGCTCGACCTCCGCGAAGGCCTTTTCCCACGCCGCGATCCCGAACCCGTTCCCGGGTTTGAAATAGCCGTCGGAGAAGATCTCGATGGACTTTACTTTATCGCGTGGGACGCTCTCGACCCGGATCAGGCTTTCGGGAACCGGAAACCCGTCGAGGCACGGGTAGCCGAGCACCGTCGAGGGGTCGTTCAGATAGCCTCCTTGCGCGTTGACGATCCCGCCGGTGACAAGGTTTTCAATCTCGCCTCGCGGCACGTGTGGGAGCGCTTCGACGTTCGCCGCAATGGCGAGTCGTTCGATTTCGGCGACATCTCCGGCCTCCAGCACACCTTCGAACCCATCGAGGGATTGGCGCGTCCCGTGCCATGTGATGCGGCGGGAAAACTGTTCTCGCAAGACCGGATCGGACGTTTTCCGGCCGATGATCGGCCATGCTATGCGCCGCAGCGTCGAGGTAATGAGATCGAGGTCCTTCTCCACGCGGAGGATGTCCTCGCCGTTGATGCGCACTCCGCTATCGCCGACCAGAACAACTTCCAGCGTCGTGTCCCTGACGAGGACGAGCGCGAGGGCCGCGGACAGGCGGACRTTCCAATCCGAGTGCACCTGCTCCCACATCCCGTGGGCCTCGTAAGCACGGGAGATTTCCGCCGTCAGCGCCTCGACGATGCGTATCGCCGGCGGCATCGGGCCGGGCGCGCTCAGCATGTGCTCAAGCGCGCCCTTGACGATCATGGCCGCATATTGCCCGGACAGGACACCTTCATAGCGGGTGCCCAGGCGGTCTGTGACCCCATCGATGACCGCATAGGCACGGCCTGGGAGGATCACGAGGCGATCCTCGTTCGATTGAGGCGCGGACGGGTCCTTTGCCTCGGAGAATGCCTCGATGATCATGGATGATGATCGCTCTTTAGCGGTTTTGCAGCGCTGCCTTCCACTTGGCGATCCAGTCGGCGCGGTTCTGCGCGACCTTCTTGATGTCGTACTCGACGAGTTTGACCTCGCTGATCGGCTTGAGGCCGGCCCCGGTCACATCGTTACGCACCGAACGACGCCCGATCTCGGACACGAGCTGCTCCTGGACTGGCTTCGACAGAAGCCAGTCGATGAACACCTTGCCGTTGTCCGGATGCGGAGCGCCTTTCACGAGAGCCACGCCGTCCGCGACGGTCGATGAGCCGTCGGCCGGATAGACGATGTCCACATTGCCGCCGCCCTTAACGTAGTCGAGGGCGTTGTCCTCGAGAGTCAGGCCCACGAGCGCCTCGCCGTCGTTGACGTAGCGCGGCACGGCGCCCGAGCTGTCGGACAGGTTGGTGTTGGCAAGGATCTTGTTGTTGACCTCCCAGCCCTTGTCGCCATAGGCGAGCAGCAYGGTCGCGAGCTGCTGGAACGATGAGCCCGAGGTGTCGGCACGTGCGGCCGATACCTTGCCCTTCCATTTCGCATCGCCCAGCTCGGCCCAGGTCTTGGGATAATCGGCCGGCTTCAGGTCTTTCTTGTTGACGGCCATCACCAGCAGAATGCCCGTATAGGGGATCCATTCCGGGCTGACCTTGTAGGCGGGGAGGAGAGCCGCATCGTCCTTGGGCTTGTAGGTCGCCAGAAGATCCTTGTTGTCTTCGAGCTGTTCGCCGCCGATGCTCCAGATGACGTCGGCTTTCGGCGCGGAGGATTCGGCCTTCACACGCTTGATGATGTCGCCCGAGCCGGCCTTGACGACGTCGACCTTGATCCCGGTCTCTTTCTCGAATTTCGGCACCAACGCGTCGACGATCGACGCCTTATGGGCGGTATAGACGACGACGGACTTGTCCTGCGCCATCGCCGCGACGCTCATGGACGCGAGAAATACGCCCGCAGTCAGGCCAGCTTTCAACATTATCTATCCTCCCAGGATCAGGTATCAAAGCGGCGGCATGTTGCTGAAAGCAATAAGTTTTGTAAAGTCGCCGGAACGTAAGGCGCAGGCCGGACAAAAAGCAGGAGCGGGGCGTGGCGGAGTTGAGAATCCAAGGGCTTGCCAAGAGTTACAAGGATGTGCGGGTCCTGGAAAGCATCGACCTCCATATCGCGTCGGGAGAATTCTTCACGCTGTTGGGCCCGAGCGGTTGCGGGAAGACGACCCTCCTGCGGACCATCGCGGGTTTTCAACAGCAGGATCGCGGCGAGATCATCGTCCGGGGCGTGAGAATTGACGACAAACCTGCCCACAAGCGCGACATCGGCATGGTTTTTCAAGATTATGCGATCTTTCCTCACCTGACGGTGGCGGAGAACGTCGCGTTCGGGCTGAAGGCTCGCTCCCTGCCGAAGGCCGAGATCGACCAGCGGGTCGATGAGAGCCTCAGGATGGTGCGTCTCGATGGATATCACGGCCGCTACCCCGCCGAGATGTCGGGAGGGCAACAGCAGCGAATCGGCCTTGCCCGCGCCATGGCGATCCGGCCCACGCTTCTGCTGATGGACGAGCCGCTTTCCAATCTCGACGCCAAGCTTCGCATCGAATTGCGCGAAGATATCCGCGATATCCAGCGCCGCCTGGGCATCACCACAATCTATGTGACGCATGACCAGGAGGAGGCGCTCGCCGTCTCGGACCGCATCTGCGTGATGAACAAGGGCAATGTCGAGCAGATCGGAACGCCCTATGAGATCTATCGCGAGCCGTTGCGGCGGTTTGCTGCGGGTTTCGTCGGAACGATGAATTTCCTGCCGGCCCGCGTCGAGGGAGGGCGTCTCACGGTCGGCCACCAATCCATCCCGTTCGCGGAGGCGAATGGTCAAAGCGCCACCGAGATCGCATTCCGCCCAGAAAACGTCATCCTGACCGACCAGGCCGTGGACGGAGAGACGCTGAGCCTGCGCGCAGACGTACGCAAGGTGACGTTTCTCGGTCGCGAGGCGCATTACATGCTGACGACTGAAGCGGGAGAGATCGTCGCCCAGGTCGCTGACCCGAGTGTCGATTTCATCGCCATGGAGGGCAAGCCCGTGCAGGTCCGCCTCCCCCTGTCGAAGATCGTGCTGTTTGATCGAAACGGGGATCTGGTCAGGACGGAATCCACCCCATGAGCCGGCGCTTTCGCTTCGACATCTGGACTTTTGTGCTGATCGGTTCCTGGGCGATCCTCCTGATCCTCCTGATCTGGCCGCTATCTTCCATTCTGCGCGCGAGTCTCATCGACAACGTCACGGGTGCGCCGTCACTCGTGCATTACGTGGAGATTTTCACCACGCGGGTCTACCAGCGCGCCATCACCAACACGTTCATCGCCGGGTTTGGCGGCATGACCGGCGCGCTTGTTCTCGGCGTCACGCTGGCCTTCGTGACCACACGGTTTCACATCTATGGACGCGCTCTGATCCAGACCCTCGCAGTCATCGCGTTGGTCTCGCCTCCGTTCATCGGCGCTTATGCGTGGATCGTGCTTTTCGGCGCCAGTGGTGTTGTGCGGAAGGGCCTCGACAGTATCGGGATTTCAATCCCGCCCATCTATGGCGTCGCGGGCGTCATCATGGTGTTCAGTCTCAAATTCTTTCCGCACGTCTTCCTGATCACGTCTGGCGCGCTTGGAGCGATCAACCGTTCGGTGGAGGAGGCGGCGGAGAGTTTGGGGGTGCCGCCTGCAAAGCGCCTGTTCAAGATCACGTTTCCCCTGATCCTGCCGGCGATTTCCGCAAGCGCTCTGCTCACCTTCGTGCTGTCGATCGCGGATTTCGGCACGCCCCGCATCATCGGGCGTGACTTCAACGTGTTGGCCACCGAGGCCTTCAACCTCTTCGGCGGGGAGGTCGGGGGCAATCCCGGAATGGCGTCGGCGCTCAGCATGGTGCTTATCGTCATCTCGATGACGATCGTGTTCGCCCAGCGATGGGTTTTGCGCCGCAACGTCTATCACAGCAACATGATCAAGAAGCCGGAGCGTCAGAGTGTCGAGGGAATGAAGTCGGCGGGCCTCCATGCGCTCGCCTACGGCATCGTGCTGCTCGGCGCATTGCCGGCCTTCATCGTTGTGCTGTTCTCGTTTCGCCGGACCAGCGGGCCGGTCTTCCAGCCCGGTATCAGCCTGCAGAGCTACCAGAAGGTGATCGCCACGGTCTCGGACCCGATCTGGAACACGCTCATCTTCTCGTCGATCGCCGTCGTCGCCATCGTGATTACCGGGACCCTCGTGGGATACCTGATCTCGCGCCGCCCCGGTATCGCCACCGGCGCGCTCGATGCGCTTCTGATGGTGCCCTACATCGTTCCGGGGATCGTCATGGGCATTGCGTTTATCACCCGCTTCAAC
Source organism: Microvirga sp. P4_A5 (assembly GCF_056402495.1). Classification (NCBI taxonomy): domain Bacteria; kingdom Pseudomonadati; phylum Pseudomonadota; class Alphaproteobacteria; order Hyphomicrobiales; family Methylobacteriaceae; genus Microvirga; species Microvirga sp. P4_A5. The sequence goes on from NZ_JBFUHH010000004.1 coordinate 52,049, forward strand.
GACCCGCCGCTGGCGCTCACCGGCACCGGCCTCATCATCATTCTGGCCGTCTATATCCGTCGTCTGCCTTATTCGGCGCGCTCGGTGGCGGCGGCGCTGAAGCAGGTCGGACCGAACCTCGAGGATGCAGCGGTGAGCCTGGGATATTCTCCCGGAAAGGCTTTCATGAAGGTGACGGTACCGTTGATCCTCCCCGGCATCATGGCGGGCGCACTCATGAGCTTCGTGACCGCCATGAATGAATTGTCCTCCTCGCTGGTCCTGTATGTCGGCCGCACCATCACGATGCCCGTCCGGATCTATCTGTCGGTGATGGATGGGGAATACGGCACGGCTTCCGCTCTGTCGACCATTCTGCTGAGCATGACCGTGGTGGCGGTTTACGCGGCATTCCATCTGTCAGGCCGGAAGGAAAGCGCCTTGCTCTGACCGGCAACGCGGCGATGATCGGCTTTCGACGCCGCCCCGTTACATTCTTTGACTTGACCTCTCACCTGCGAGGCCTAGAAACCGGTTGCGAGCTTGCAGACCGGCGTCTGCTCCTCTTCCCGACATTTCTCAGGCTGACCCGGCGCAGACCCTTTCCTTCCGGATCGTCCCACGTTTGACGTACCGCCCCAAGGCGGAGCGATGAAAAGCTGCCACTCATGAAATCCGCCTTTCTGCGAAACGCCATCGTTCTCGGAATGCTCTCGGCCATCGGGCCGTTCGCGATCGACATGTATCTGCCGGCCTTCCCCGCCATCGCCCGCGATCTGTCGGCGGATATCGGCGCGGTGCAGATGAGCCTGATGAGCTTTTTTCTCGCGGTGGCTCTCTGCCAGGTTCTCTATGGCCCCATTTCCGATCGCGTAGGCCGCAAACCGCCGATTTACTTCGGGTTGACGCTTTTTGTCATAGGCGGCATCGGGTGCAGCTTTGCGACGAGCGCCGAGGCTTTGATCGCCCTCCGCTTCGTCCAGGGCGTCGGAGCCTGCGCCAGCATGGTGATCACGCGGGCGATCATCCGCGATCTCCATACCGGCCACGAGGCGGCGCGGCTGATGGCCACCACGATGCTCGTCTTCAGCGTCTCGCCGATCCTCGCGCCGCTCGCCGGCAGCATATTGACCGAGTTGTTCAGCTGGCGCGTCATCTTCTGGGCCATTGCGCTCATCGGCGTCGGCGGACTGGCGGTCGTGGCCTTTCTTCTTCCCGAGACACGCACACCTGAAGCGCGGCAGGGCAGCATCGGCCAGGGGGGCGTCGGGAGTATCGCCCGCACCTATCTGGGTCTGGTGAAGGATCGGCGCTTTCTCGGGCTCGTGTTCATCGGCGGGTTGGGGCAGTCCAGCTTCTTTGCCTATCTGGCGGGGTCCTCGGTGGTTTTCATCGAGCATTTCGGCCTCAGGCCCTCTGCCTACAGCTTCGTATTTGCGACGAACGCCATCGCGTTCATCGGTGGCGCGCAGTTCAACTCTTTCCTGATGCGCCGGTTCGGTGCGGAGCGTGTGGTGCGTACGGCCGTATCGATTTTCGCCGCGCTCACGAGCCTGTTGCTGGTCCTGACGCTGGGCGGGCTGGATAACGGCTTTGTCCTTTGGGGCATGCTTTTCGCGGCGTTCGGCTGTCTCGGCCTCGTCATCCCGTCGACAGCCGTCCTCGCCCTCGAGGCCCATGGGGCGCATGCGGGCACCGCTTCGGCGCTGATGGGAACCTTGCAGCTCTGCACCGGGGCCTTCGTGATCGTTCTGGTCAGCGCCTTCTTCGACGGCACCGCCATGTCGATGGTGACGGCGATCGCCGGCTGCGGATTGACCGCCATGACGTTGAGCTGGGCCTTGCAGCGCCGGTCACCATCGTTTCGCTAGCCGGCGGCGCTCTCCCGGATCCAGTCTCGAAACGACCGTACGAGCGGCGCTTCGGCTTTCGGATCGGGATAGACGAGATAATAGGCCCCGCTGCTGACGAGGCTTTGGGGAAACACGATCTGCAGGCGACCGGATTGGAGTTCGTCCGCGATCAAGAACTGTGGGATCAGGCCGACGCCCAGGCCTGCGACCGCCGCCTGGGCCACCATGGCGAATTGCTCGAAGCGCGGCCCCCGTAAGGCATTGCCCATATCGACCCCGGCGCTCGCAAACCATTCGGCCCAACCGGTCGAGCGCGTGCTCTGCTGAAGGAGGGTGACGCGGGTAAGGTCGACGGGATCGGAGATCCGTTCCCGCCGCAGATAGGCTGGACTGCAGACCGGAACGCATTCCTCCCGCATGAGCAACTCGCATACCGCCCCAGGCCAATGAGGCTGGCCGAAATGGATGGCGGCGTCGAAAGGTTCGGCGGAAAAATCGAACGGAACGAGCCTGACCCCGAAATTGACCGTGACGTCCGGGTGGCGTGAAAGAAATTCTGGAATGCGCGGGATCAGCCAGCGGGTTCCGAATGTCGGCAGCACGGCCAGATTGAGAACACCGCTGGTGCCCGAGAGCGCAATCGCCTGCCGCGTCGCATCCGATAGGTCAGCGAGGGTCTGGCGGACTTGGGCGGCGTACATTCGCCCGACATCCGTCAGCACCACCCGCTGGCGGGTCCGGCTGAACAGGGACAGCCCGAGCGTCTCTTCCAGCTGCTGGATCTGCCGCGAGACGGCGCTCTGGGTCAGGCTGAGTTCTTCGGCGGCGCGCGAAACGGAGCTGTGGCGGGCCGTGGCCTCGAAGGCGAGAAGGTTGCCCACACTGGGAAGGAAACCGCGACGGAGCACCAAGTTCATTCCTTTTCAGAATAACCTGCTTCTAAGATGTCGATTTACATGACGGCTGTCCAGAGCCACTTTGCGCGCCAAATTCAACGGCTCGGCGTGTCCGATGTTGTCCGGCCGAGTCACCAGGAAAAGGATCAACATGATGTCAGGCGCACACAAGGAGCTCGCGAAGCTCCAGTGGCAGGACCCGCTGCTCATCGAGGATCTTCTGACCGACGACGAGCGGATGATCCGGGATACGGCGCGGGCCTACGCTCAAGAGAAGCTCCAGCCCCGCATCATCGAGGCCTATCGGGAGGAGAAGACCGACCGTTCCATCTTCAACGAGATGGGCGAGCTTGGCCTTCTGGGCGTCACCTTGCCCGAGGAATACGGGTGCGCGGGCGCCTCATACGTCTCCTACGGCCTCGTGGCGCGTGAGGTCGAGCGGGTCGATTCCGGCTACCGGTCGATGATGAGCGTGCAGTCGTCGCTCGTCATGTACCCGATCTACGCCTACGGCTCCGAAGACCAGCGCAAGAAGTACTTGCCGAAGCTCGCCAGCGGTGAATTCGTCGGGTGCTTCGGCCTCACCGAACCTGACGCCGGTTCCGATCCTGCCGGAATGAAGACCCGCGCCGAGAAGATCGATGGCGGATATCGGCTGACCGGCGCCAAGACCTGGATCTCCAATTCGCCGATCGCGGACGTGTTCGTCGTATGGGCGAAATCGGCCGCGCACGACAATGCGATCCGCGGCTTCGTGCTCGAAAAGGGTATGAAAGGCCTGTCCGCCCCCAAGATTGGCGGAAAGCTCTCGCTTCGAGCCTCCATCACCGGCGAAATCGTCATGGAGGGCGTCGAGGTCTCCGAGGACGCGCTCCTGCCCAACGTCTCGGGCCTCAAGGGCCCGTTCGGCTGTCTCAACCGGGCCCGCTATGGCATCTCCTGGGGTTCCATGGGCGCGGCGGAAGATTGCTGGCACAGGGCGCGGCAATACACCCTCGACCGCAAGCAGTTCAACCGACCGCTTGCTGCGACCCAACTCGTGCAGAAGAAGCTCGCCGACATGATGACCGAAATTACGCTCGGCCTCCATGCGTCCTTGCGGGTCGGACGTCTCTTCGACGAGGGCCGGGTAGCGCCTGAGATGATCTCCCTGGTGAAGCGCAACAATTGCGGCAAGGCGCTCGATATCGCGCGCGTGGCCCGCGACATGCACGGCGGCAACGGCATCCAGGAAGAATACCATGTGATGCGCCACGCCCAGAACCTCGAGACGGTGAATACCTATGAGGGCACCCACGACGTGCACGCCTTGATTCTGGGTCGCGCAATCACCGGATTGCAGGCGTTCTTCTAGGACAGGCGGATACATCGATGGATAAGCCGCTCGCAGGCCTGAAAGTGCTCGAACTCGCCCGCATCCTCGCGGGTCCCTGGGTCGGGCAATTGTTGGCCGACCTCGGGGCCGATGTGGTGAAGGTCGAGCGTCCCGGTGCCGGCGACGATACGCGCGGGTGGGGCCCGCCCTTCATCGAGGCGGCGGATGGCGGCGATCTCTCGGCTGCGTATTTCCATTCCTGCAACCGCGGGAAACGTTCGATCGCGGTGGATTTCGAGACGGTGGAAGGCCAGCGCCTGATTCGGGAGCTGGCGCTTCATGCCGACGTGGTAGTGGAGAACTTCAAGGTCGGGGGTCTCAAGAAATACGGCCTCGACTTCGAGAGCCTGAAGGCGGTCAATCCGCGCCTCGTCTATTGCTCGATCACCGGTTTCGGTCAGGACGGGCCCTACGCCTCACGCGCGGGCTACGACTTCATGATCCAGGGCATGGGCGGCATCATGGATCTGACCGGCGACCCCGAGGGGGAGCCGCAAAAGATCGGCGTGGCCTTCGCGGATATTTTCACGGGCGTCTATTCGGTCGTTGGCATTTTGGCCGCCTTGCGGGGACGCGACGAGACGGGCAGGGGCGCGCATCTCGACATGGCCTTGCTCGATGTTCAGACCAGCGTCCTCGCCAATCAGGCCATGAACTTTCTGGCATCGGGAAAAACGCCTCGCCGCATGGGCAATGCGCATCCCAACATCGTTCCCTATCAGGTCTTCCCGGTGGCGGATGGGCACGTGATCGTCGCCGTCGGCAATGACGGCCAGTTCGCCCGGTTCGCGACTGTTCTGGGAATGCCCGAGCTGGCGCAGGACGAGCGATTCCGGACCAATATGGGCCGTGTCGGCCACCGGCCCGAGCTGGTGCCGCTGCTGACCGCGCAGACCATCAAGGTCACGCGCGAATTCTTGCTTACGGCCTTGGAGGCGCAGGGGGTGCCGGCCGGTCCGATCAACAGCGTGGCAGACGTATTCGCCGACCCGCAGGTCATCGCACGCGGCATGAAGATCGATCTCCCCGCGGCCGCCGCGAAGACAGGCGCTATTCCGTCCGTGCGCTCACCTATCGTCATGAACGGCATGCCGATGTCCTCCGACCGGCCATCGCCGAGGCTTGGAGAGCATACTGACGAAATATTGAACGATCCCGCCTGGATGGGCTAAGCCGCCCTATTGGGCGATGCCTCTTTCGAGAAGCCGCGTGATGGAAGATGCGATCTGTTCGCGGTCGTCCTCGGAGAACGGGCTCAAATCGTGCATCTCGAAGCTGTTCAAGCCCTCGACGGCGAGCCACGCGATCAGGCAGGCGTCCAGATCGTCGGCAGTCGCCTTCATGTCCTCGAGGTTTTTCTGAATCACCTGGCGAACCGGCTCCAGGAGTGCCGGATTTTCCGACGAGGCGGCCAGCATTCCGTTGGCGACGTCCTTCATCTTGCCGGCTCGCATCTTCAGCAGCGCCGTGGTGCAGAGCCTGGCTTCCAGGTTTCTGCCTGCGGGCACATGCCCCCGAAGCGCCTCTTTCTCCGCCGACACTTCCTCGATCATGCGCTGGATCATGCCCTGCAGCAGAGCTTCCTTGTTGGGGAAATTGTAGAGCAATCCGCCTTTGCTCAGTCCTGCCCGTTCGGCCACGGCCTCGAGCGTAAGCCTGCCGGAGCCGATCGAGCCGACTAATTCGGCAGCGGCGTCGAGAATCTTCTCGCGGGAGCTTTTGCGCCCACGGACACAATTGAACATTCGCACCTCATATACACTCTTGCGCTGAACCGTCCAGACGGTATATAAAACGATCTCGTTGCCTTGGCGTCAAGTGAAACTTGAGGTATGGCAGCGCCTCCAGAACATTCAATCGTCGGCTGCAATCCGACGTCGGAACACGGATAAGCTCCCTATGAAACGGCGCATCGTAGTCACTCTCGTATTTGTCCTCGCGATCGGACTTTGCGCCGGACTGATCTGGTTCAACTTCTTCAAGGAGCGGATGATCAAGGACTTTTTTGCCAACATGAAGCCGCCCGCTCAGGTGGTCTCTTCGGCCAAGGTCGAGGCGAAAACATGGAATCCCGGGATCAGCGCCATCGGCACCGCACGCGCCGCCAACGGCGTCGAACTGGCGTTCGAAACCGCCGGCATCGTCAAGGAAATCAAGTTCAAGGCGAACCAGAACATCGCCAAGGGTGAGGTGCTGGTTCAGCTCGACGACACGGTGGAACGTGCCGACCTGCAGGACGTGCAGGCCAATGTCAAAACCGCCGAGAGCAATTTCGAGCGCGCCAAGACGCTTTCCACGCGTGGCTACGGCACGGAGGCGAATTTCGATCAGGCGAGCGCGCTTCTCGCGGCCGCTCGCTCCCGCCTCGCGCGCTTGCAGGCCACCATCGAGCAGAAAGCGCTGAAGGCGCCGTTCTCAGGAACGATCGGCATTCCGCGGATCGACGTCGGCCAGTACCTCCAGCCCGGTACCGTCATCGCCAGCTTCCAGGATCTCGATTCGATGAAGGTCGATTTCACGGTTCCGGAGCAGGTCGCGGCGGAGGTCAAGCTTGGTCGCGAAATTCGCGTCGGGGTGAGCGAGACAAAACTTCCCTTTACCGGAAAGGTGACGGGTAGGGACCCGCGCGTCGACCCCAAGACCCGGCTCGTTTCCGTGCAGGCGCTCGTGGAGGAAAACAAGGACGGAACGGTTCTGCCGGGCCAGTTCCTGCACGTCGAAGTCGTGCTGCCACCTGAGCCGAATGTCGTCACCGTGCCGCAGACCGCCGTCATCGCATCCCTGTATGGCGACTATGTCTTCACGATCGACGAAGAAGAGAAGGCCGGCGAAAAGGTGCTGGTCACCAAGCAGGTCTTCGTGAAAACCGGCCGCCGCCGGGGCGGCGTCATCGAGGTGGTGTCGGGCGTGAGCCCAGGCCAGCTCGTGGTCGCATCGGGACAGAACAAACTTCAGGCCGGTTCCACGGTCAAGATCAACAACAGCATCGATGTCACCAAGATCGATGCCACCAAACTTGCCAACGGGCAGTAGGCACACGTCATGAGTTTCACAGAACTCTTTATCCGCCGCCCCGTCTTGTCGATGGTGGTGAGCCTTCTCATTCTTCTGCTTGGCGCGCAGGGATTGATGAGCCTTCAGGTCCGTCAGTACCCGGAGGTCGAAGAAACCACCATCACCATCACCACGACCTATGTGGGCGCCAGCGCGGATCTGATGCAGGGCTTCATCAGCACGCCCATCGCCAAATCCGTGTCGAGCGCCGAAGGCGTCGATTACGTGACCTCGCAGAGCCGTCTCGGCGTCAGCACGGTCTCGGTCCGCATGCGTCTCAACACTGACCCGAACGCGGCGCTCACGGAAGTCACGTCAAAGGTTCAACAGGTGAGGGCGCAATTGCCGGCCGACGCCGAAGATCCCGTCATCATGAAGGGTACCGGCCAAACTTTCGCGCTGATGTACCTGACATTCGCCAGTTCGGAGATGAATTCCGAGCAGGTTTCGGAATTTCTAACCCGCGTGATCCAGCCTCGGTTCGCGACGCTTGAAGGTGTCGGCGGTGCCGAGATACTCGGTGGTCGCGAATTCTCGATGCGAATCTGGATGGATCCGCAGCGTCTTGCCGCGCGCGGCGTGACCGCGAGCGACGTGGTCACGGCCATCCGCGCGAGCAACTTCCTCGCGGCTCCCGGAAAGACCAAGAACGAGTTCGTCGCCTATGCGATCGAGATGCAGACGACGTTCCAGACGCCCGAGACCTTTGCCACGCTGCCGATTCGTTCGGACGGCGATCAACTGGTGCGCCTGCGCGACGTGGCCGACGTTGAGCTGGGCCCGAAGAGCACGGACACGAAGGTCAGCTTCAACGGCAAGGAAGGCACCTTCATCGGCATCACGCCGACACCGGCGGCCAATCCCTTGAGTGTCGCTGCCGAGGTGACAAAGGCCATCGACGACATCAGGCCGACCCTGCCAAAGGGCATGACGGTGCAGATCGTCTATGACGCCTCGAACTTCATTTCCGCGTCCATCGAAGAGGTGTTCAAGACAATCGGCGAGGCCGCACTGATCGTCATCGTGGTGATCCTGCTGTTCCTGGGCTCGTTCCGCTCGGTGCTGATCCCCATCGTGACAATCCCGCTCTCGCTCGTCGGTGTCTGCTTTGTGCTGTTCGTTCTCGGATACTCGATCAACCTGCTGACCCTGCTGGCCATGGTTCTCGCCATTGGTCTGGTGGTCGACGACGCCATCGTGGTGCTGGAGAACATTCACCGGCATATCGAGGAAGGGTTGAAACCCATCGACGCGGCCATTGTGGGCATGAAGGAGATCTTCGGCCCCATCGTGTCGATGACCATCACGCTGGCTGCCGTCTATGCGCCCATCGGTTTCACCCAGGGCCTGACCGGGACGCTGTTCCGCGAATTCGCCTTCACGCTCGCGGGCGCGGTGGTGATTTCAGGAATCATCGCCGTGACGTTGTCTCCGATGATGTCCGCCATGTTGCTGAAACCTCATGGCCACGGCGGCCAGAAGGGCTTCGCGGGCTTTGTGGATCGGACATTCTCCAAACTGGAGAACTGGTACGCTCGGCGCCTCTCGGGTTCGCTTGATTTCCGGCCCATCACGCTTCTCATCGTCGCGGCGCTCCTTGGCACGACCGCCTTCCTCTTCATGAAGACGCCGTCCGAATTGGCTCCTGAGGAAGATCAGGGCGCCTATTTGGGCCTCGTCAACACGCCCCAATACGCGACGGTCGATTATACCCAGGCGTTCGCCGCCGGCTTCACACGAGCCGGGGAGAAGATCCCTGAGATCGACGATACGTTCCTGATCGCCGGCATCGACGGCGGCGGCAGCGGCTTCGTGGGATTCAAGCTGAAGGAGTGGTCGCAGCGTTCGAAGAAGGGTGCTCAGACGAAGCAGGAGATTCAAAATCTCCTGAACGAGAACGCGGGCGTCCAGGCGTTCGTCTTCTCGCCGCCGTCACTTCCGGGTGCCGGTGGCGGACTTCCGATCCAGTACGTTCTGCGCACCATCGGCGATCCTGCGCAGGCGTACGAAGTGAGTGAGGAGGTGAAGCGGAAAGCGACCGCGTCGGGCAAGTTCATCGTCGTTGCAAACTCCGTCTCGTATCAAACTCCTCGCGCGCGCATCATCGTGGACCGGGACAGAGCGGCATCGTTGGGTGTTCCGGTGAGCGAGATCGGGACGACCCTCGGCGCGCTGGTCGGCGGTGCGTCGATCTCCAAGTTCGACCGCGACAACCGCAGCTATGATGTGGTCAGCCAGGTCCGGCAGGCCGACCGTCTCAATCCCGAGCGCCTCAGCGAGTACTTCGTGCGTGCTGCCGACGGATCCATGGTGGCCCTCTCTGCCCTGGTGCGAATCGAAACCGATGCCGCTCCCGCGGCCATCGAGCAGTTCAACCAGTTGAACTCCGCGACCCTGTCGGCGCTTCCCCTGCCAGGCGTCACCACATCCGAGGGGCTGGCGACGCTCCGGCAAATCGCTCGGGAAGTGATGCCGCAGGGCTTCTACGAGGATTATGCCGGACAATCCCGGCTCGAGGTACAGGAAGGAAGTTCGATCGCGCTCGCGTTCGGCCTCGCCATCATCGTGATCTATCTGGTGCTGGCGGCGCAGTTCGAGAGTTTCAGGGACCCCTTCATCATCATGATGTCGGTGCCGCTCTCGATGTTCGGGGCGATGATCTTCCTTAATATGGGGCTTGCCACGCTGAACATCTACACGGAGGTGGGGCTCATAACCCTCGTGGGTCTGATCACCAAGCACGGCATTCTGATGGTGGAGTTCGCCAACGACTACAAGGAGAAACACGGCGTCGACAATCGCCGGGCCATCGAAGAGGCGGCTCGGGTTCGCCTGCGTCCGATTCTCATGACGACAGCCGCCATGGTGCTGGGCGTCGCCCCCTTGCTTTACGCGAGCGGCGCGGGCGCGGCGGCGCGTTTCTCCATGGGTCTGGTGATCGCGTCCGGCATGTCGATCGGGACGATCTTTACGCTCTTCGTGGTGCCGATGTTCTACACCTACATCGCCCGACAGCCGAAGGTCGTCGAGAAAGCCGTGAAAGAACCCCTCGCTCCACCGCGGGCTTGGGCCGCCGAATAAACAAAAAGGCCGGGCATTGCCCGGCCTTTTTTAAGGCGTGACTTCGGGGAGATCAGCGAGCGCTCTCGCCCTCGACCTCAATGAAAGCCGACAGAGACTTGAATCCCGCTTGCTCGGCCGCGTGCTTCACCGCCTCCGCGACCTCCGCCGAATGAACCTCGACGGTCTTGCCAGTCTTGGTGCAAACGAACATCACCTTCATGGCGTTCACTTCCGGCTGTCCATGAGACACGATGTAGGAATTCTGCGTCGCGAGGCGGTGTACGAGACCGGCATCCCGAAGGAAGTCCAGCGCCCGGTAGATGGTCACCGGCGCAAGACGCTTCTTGTCGCTGCTGAGCCTGTCTACGAGATCATAGGCCCCCACCGGACCGCCGGTCTGGACCAGCTCGCGATAAACGCGCTCGCGAATCGGAGTGAGCCGGAGGTTGTTGGCTCTGCAGAGATCGTCGGCGCGCTGGAGGAGGGTCTCTTCTTCGTCTTTCCTAATGGCCCGGGCGTTCATGAAAATGGCTCCTGTAATAACAAATCCTATCCATTTATATAGGTAAAGGATCGACGGCACAATGTGGTATCGTTGCAATTTATGCTTGCATTATTGCCAATTGCAAAACTGACGGTGACATTTTTTGCAAGATCTCTACGCGCCTTCGGGGATGAAGCAGCCACCCCGATAATTTCAGCAATCGACTCCGCTCGCAACGCCAGCGCACGATTCGCAAAGGCCTCGCACCTCGATCGTGACCTTTTTCGGCGCGAATGCATTTGAGTCGCTCCAGCGCTCGAGCCGCTCGCCGATATGCGGGTCTGTAAACTCCGTCACCGCGCCGCACGCATCGCAGATGGCAAACGCCGCCATCTCGTGGTGATGCGAATGCCCGTGCTGGCAGGCCACATAGGCATTGAGGCTTTCCAGCCTGTGCGCGAGCCCCTTTTCGATCAGCTTGTCGAGCGAACGATAGATCGTCGGCGGCGTGACCGCGCCCTTAGAGCGCATTTTGTCGAGCACATCATAGGCCGAGAGAGGATTGCGCGCGGCTGTGAGAATGCGATGCACACGCTTCTGTGTGTCATTCAATTCCTCGATCGCATGGCTGTGCTGTTTCGAACTCATCAGATCCTGTCCGCGAAGCGTTTCCCACACAGAGAACGTGTCGGAATTGCGCTTTTCCATTCAATGACCTAGCGGGTCGCCAATCTCCTGTCACGCCCCGTCGACGCACCGGGACAATTGGGTCCCTCACGCTATTTTTTAACCTCTCCCCCGTCCGAGACGATCTGGCTCGCACGTGGCACCCGCGTGACCTTCGGCGGGTCGCTGGCGGGAAACGTGTCCTACAATTCCCGATCCAGTTCCCGGTCGAGATCCTCCGCTGTCCGCTCGTCAGGGTGAGGTTTGCGCGGCTCTTTGGGCATCGGACCTCTCCTTGGTTCGCGTCCGGCTTGACCGCCAGGTGTCAAAGGATGCCGTCACACCGAAGGCTCGTCAGCTTACGCCCTCAATGTAGCGACGATTTCAGCAGAGCCAAGGTTACCGACTGCCGACCGGCCCCCCGCCTTATGTTTGGGCACGCGCTTCATTTGTGAGCGGTCGCGCCCTCGCTCGCCGAGATGCCCCGGCGAGCGCCCCTCGGGAGCTTTCATGACGGCCAGTTGGCACGGTTGTTGCTTATCCATTCAAGGCTGCTCGGGGGCAGCGGGACAAGGAGACACCGATGTCGATTGCGAAGTGGACGAGAAGCAAACGGATCATGGCCGCGGCGCTGGCCGTATCGGCTGGCCTGATCAGCACAGCCGATGCGCAGGAGACGATCAAGGTCGGCGTGTTGCATTCCCTGTCGGGGACAATGGCGATCAGCGAGACGACGCTGAAGGACGCCATGCTTATGYTCATCGACGAGCAGAACAAGAAAGGCGGGGTGCTGGGCAAAAAACTCGAAGCGGTCGTGGTCGATCCTGCGTCGAACTGGCCGCTCTTCGCCGAGAAGGCGCGCGAACTCATCGCGAAGGACAAGGTCGCGGCGGTGTTCGGCTGCTGGACCTCCGTGTCGCGCAAATCCGTGCTGCCGGTGTTCAAGGAACTCAACAGCGTCTTGTTCTATCCCGTTCAGTACGAGGGAGAGGAAAGCGAGCGCAACGTCTTCTATACCGGCGCTGCGCCCAACCAGCAGGCGATCCCGGCCGTCGATTATCTGGCGAAGGAAGAGAAAGTCGATCGCTGGGTCCTGGCCGGCACCGATTACGTCTATCCCCGCACCACCAACAAGATCCTCGAAGCTTATCTGAAGTCGAAAGGCGTCAAATCCGAAGACATCATGATCAGCTACACGCCGTTCGGGCACGCGGACTGGCAGACCATCGTCGCGGATATCAAGAAATTCGGATCCGCCGGCAAGAAGACCGCTGTGGTGTCCACCATCAACGGTGATGCCAACGTACCGTTCTATAAAGAGCTCGCCAACCAGGGCGTGAAGGCGACCGATATTCCGGTCGTGGCCTTCTCGGTCGGCGAAGAAGAACTCGCCGGCATCGACACCAAGCCGCTGGTTGGACACCTGGCTGCGTGGAATTACTTCGAGTCCATCGACACCCCCGAGAACAAGGCCTTCATCGAAAAGTGGAAGGCGTTCACCAAGAACGAAAAGCGCGTCACCAACGATCCGATGGAAGCCCATGTGGTCGGCTTCAACATGTGGATCAAGGCCGTCGAGAAAGCCGGCAGCACGGAGGCCGACAAGGTGATCCCGGCCATCGTCGGCGTCCAAGTGCCCAACCTGACGGGTGGTATCTCCGAGATGCTTCCGAACCACCACATCTCGAAACCCGTCTTCATCGGCGAGATCAAGGACGACGGTCAGTTCGACGTCGTGTGGAAGACGGAGGGCCTCGTCCCTGGCGATGCCTGGTCGAAGCATCTCGATGGTTCGAAAGACCTGATCGCAGATTGGAAATCGCTCAATTGCGGCAACTACAACACCGTCACGAAAAAGTGCGGCGCCTGAGCATTCGACGAGGGGCGGCCAAGCGCCGCCCCTCCGTGTCATTCTACTCCGAGGCTCCGGCATGGTGAATCTCCGTAGCGGATTAGTGGCGCTGTTCGCGGTTCTCCTGATGGCTTTGCCAACGGCGACCCGGGCCGGGCAGTTGGACGACGCGTTGCTGAAATTCACCCACGACACCTACTCGGATACCGAGGCGGCCGTTGCGGGCGTCGCGGAAAGCGGGCAGCCCCGCGCCGAAGCGATCATCGGGGCATTGCAGGCCGGCCTTTTGTTCGCCGGGAACGGGAAGGTCGTCATTCGCGACCCATCGGGCGCCTTCTTCGATGCGGCGAGTGGTGAGGCTATGCGCGCCACCTCGTTCAAGCCGGTACGCGTCAACAATCGCGTGCGGCGCGCCATCGAGGCGGCCCTTGGCGGATTGACCCTCCTGAATCCCGATCCCCGCAAACGGATGGATGCTTCAGCGGCCGTCTTTCGCGCCCGCGACAGCGCCGTATTGCCTTTGCTCGACAAGGCTCTGGCGCAAGAGAGCGACCAGCGCGTGAAGGTGGCGATGATCGAGGCGCGCGCAGCGATCATCCTCAACCAGCCCGATTCATCTCCCGCCGATCGCCTTGCGGCGGTTGCGACGCTTCGCAATCTTGGAAACCAGAACGCACTCGCTCTTCTGACGACGATGCCCGTCGGTGCCACGCCGGAATTGAATGAGGCGGCGCGAACGGCGGCTGAGGCGATCTCGGCAAACCTGACACTCTGGAGCGCCGCGCAGAACGTCTGGTACGGACTGTCCCTCGGTTCCGTCCTGTTGCTCGCGGCGATCGGGCTGTCGATTACCTTCGGCACCATGGGTATCATCAACATGGCGCATGGCGAAATGGTGATGATCGGCGCCTACACGACTTTCGTGGTTCAGGAGTTGATCCGAACTCACGCACCCGGCCTATTCGGCGCTTCGCTGTTCATCGCCCTGCCGTTGGCTTTCCTGATTGCCGGATTGATCGGCGTTGCCATCGAACGGTTGGTCATCCGGTTTCTCTATGGCAGGCCGCTGGAGACTCTGCTTGCCACCTGGGGTCTGTCACTCATGCTGCAGCAGGCTGTCAGGACCATCTTTGGGCCCAGCAACCGGGAGGTGGGTACACCCGATTGGATGAGCGGCGCCGCGCAGATCGGCGGGCTCAGCCTGACCTATAACCGGATCGCCATCGTGATCTTCGCGTTCGCTGTCTTTGCGGCGCTGCTCCTGGTCCTGCGCTTCACGACGCTCGGTCTCCATATGCGCGCGGTGACGCAGAACCGGCGCATGGCGGGATCCGTGGGCATTCGCACGAATCGCGTCGACGCGCTGGCGTTCGGTCTCGGCTCGGGAGTCGCCGGCATAGCCGGCGTAGCGCTTTCCCAGATCGACAATGTCAGCCCAAACCTTGGTCAAGGCTATATCATCGACAGCTTTCTGGTGGTGGTTTTCGGAGGTGTGGGGAATCTTTGGGGTACGTTGGTCGGCGCGATGACGCTGGGCGTCGCCAATAAGCTGCTGGAGCCTTATGCCGGCGCGGTGCTGGGCAAGATCCTGCTGCTGGCGGCCATCATTCTCTTCATCCAGCGGCGCCCGCGCGGATTGTTTGCCCTCAAAGGGAGGGCCGCGGAAGCATGAATGCCGGGCCCTTGTTCAACCGTCAGGCCAGAATCGTTCTCTCACTGCTGGCACTCGCCGCCATCCTCGTTCCAATATTCAATCTCGTGCCGGGGCCGGGCTCCGCATGGCATTTGTCGGATCACCTGATTCCGTTGTTCGGCAAATATCTATGCTTTGCGCTGCTGGCTCTCTCGGTCGATCTGGTTTGGGGTTTCTGCGGCATTCTCTCGCTTGGCCACGGTGCATTTTTTGCACTCGGCGGATATGCGATGGGAATGTATCTCATGCGACAGGTCGGCTCGCGCGGGGTCTATGCCAATCCCACCTTGCCTGACTTCATGGTATTCCTGAACTGGACCGAGCTTCCGTGGTTCTGGCAGGGCTTCAATCACTTTCCGTACGCAGCTCTCATGATGCTGGCCGTGCCAGGCATCATCGCGCTGGTTTTCGGATGGTTCGCCTTCCGCTCCCGTGTCACCGGCGTCTACCTTTCGATCATGACGCAGGCCATGACCTTCGCGCTGATGCTCGCCTTCTTTCGAAACGACATGGGCTTTGGCGGCAATAACGGCCTCACCGATTTCAAGGAAATTCTCGGGTTTTCCGTTCAGGAGAGATCGACGCGCGTTGCGCTCTTCGTTCTGTCCGCATGCGCGCTTGCGTCGGGCTATGTGATCTGCAGGTGGGTCGTGGTCTCCAAATTCGGCAAGGTTCTGGTGGCTGTGCGCGACGCGGAGAGCCGGACACGGTTTCTCGGGTACCATGTGGAGCAATACAAACTCGCGGCCTTCACCCTCTCGGCCATGCTGGCCGGTCTCGCCGGTGCGCTCTATGTGCCCCAGGTCGGCATCATCAATCCTGGCGAGTTCGCGCCTGCCAATTCCATCGAGGCGGTGATCTGGGTCGCGGTCGGCGGTCGCGGCACGCTTGCGGGCGCAATCCTGGGCGCTCTGGCTGTCAACGCGGGCAAGACATGGTTCACGGGAGCCCTGCCCGAATACTGGCTCTTCGCGCTCGGCGGATTGTTCGTTTTCGTCACGCTCTTCATGCCCAAGGGATTGCTCGGCGTCGTCGGTGACGTTCGGCGGCGAACGCGATCCAGCGACGCAGTCGTGCCGGCAGAAGTCGCATCCCAGGCGGCGGAATAGTCATGGCCGCACCGACAACTCCCACGCTGCTCTACCTCGACAATGTCACGGTCTCGTTTGACGGCTTCCGCGCATTGAATGCCCTGTCTCTCGCCATCGATCATCGGGAGATGCGCGCCATCATCGGCCCGAATGGCGCCGGCAAGACCACGATGATGGATGTCATTACCGGCAAGACCAGGCCCGACGATGGCCAAGCGGTCTTCGACGGGTCGCATGACCTGACGCGCCTCGATGAGGCGACAATCGCCGAGCTGGGAATCGGCCGCAAATTTCAGACGCCGACGGTCTTCGAACATCACAGCGTCGAGGATAACATCCTCCTGGCGCTGAAGTCGGATCGCAGGCCGTTCGCCGCATTGCTGTCGAACCGAAACTCGGCCGAGATCGAGCGGATCGACGCCCTCCTGGATCGCGTACGTCTCAGCGCCCACCGTCGGCGCCCGGCAGCCGAGCTGTCACATGGCCAGAAGCAGTGGCTCGAGATTGGAATGCTGTTGGCCCAGGAGCCAAAGCTCTTGCTGGTGGACGAGCCCGCTGCCGGCATGACCGACCAGGAAACGGCCGATACCGCCGATCTGTTGCGGGAAATCGCCGAGACCCGAGCGGTTGTCGTGGTTGAGCACGACATGACCTTCGTTCGGGATCTCGGCGTGAAGGTGACCTGCCTGCACGAGGGATCGGTCCTGGCTGAAGGGCCGCTCGACGTGGTCAGCGCGAACGAGCGCGTTATCGAAGTCTATCTGGGACGATGAGCATGCTGACGATTGATAATCTTTCGCTAAGATATGGCGCTTCCCAGGCTCTGCGAAACGTGTCGCTTTCGGCCCCGATGGGAGAAGTCACATGCGTTCTGGGGCGAAATGGCGTGGGCAAGACGTCGCTCTTGCGGGCCGTGTCGGGACAGAAGCCTATTTCGGCGGGAACCATCAGAGTTGACGGTCATGACATTTCGAGACTTCGGACGTTCGAACGCGCAGCCATGGGAATTGCCTACGTGCCTCAGGGCCGCGAGATCTTTCCGTTCTTGACCGTCAAGGAGAATCTGGAGACCGCCTTCGCGCCCGTGAGACACGCTTCTCATACAATTCCCGACGAGGTCTTCGAGCTCTTCCCGATCCTCGCTTCCATGCTTGGCCGCCGGGGAGGCGACCTGTCGGGCGGCCAACAGCAGCAGCTCGCAATCGGCAGAGCCCTCGTCATGCGGCCTCGTGTCCTGCTGCTCGACGAGCCGACAGAAGGGATCCAGCCGTCCATCATCAAGGATATCGGGCGCGCGATTGCCTTCCTGCGGGCGCGCGGCAACATGGCGATCCTGCTCGTGGAGCAGTACTTTGACTTTGCGCGCGAGTTGGCCGACCGTTTCGTCATCATGGAGCGCGGCGCCATTGTTCATCAGGGCGATCGGGCGGCTCTCGCGGGGAACGATGTTCGTCAACGTCTTGCCATCTGACGATCTGCCTGTCGTTCGCGCTGCCTCGCGCCAGCGGGCTTTTGGAAAGGTCGCGTTCTCTGCGGAAAAGATCGACGGTCTCACGCGGCCCCTCCGCATCGCCGAAAGCGGTTCCCTGCGCATCCGCCTCCCTCGCCGCAGAGATCGCCAGATCGAAGCGGTTCTGGTCAACACCGCCGGAGGGATCGCCTGCGGTGACAGGTTCGAAGTCGATATCGCTGCGAGCGCGGGGGCCTTCGTCACCGCAGCCACACCCGCGGCTGAGAAGGTCTACCGATCCGATGGTCCCGTCGCCACGATGAGCGTCAAGCTCGAAGTGGGAGAGAATGCGCGGATCGATTGGCTGCCTCAGGAAACCATTCTGTTCGATCGGGCACGCCTTGATCGAAGCCTGGAGGCAAACATGGCAGAGAATGCGAGCCTCAGCATGTTCGAGGCTGTCGTATTCGGCCGCGCAGCCCGGCAGGAGAACGTCACAGAGGGTTATTTCTCGGATCGATGGCGCATCCGGCGTGGCGGCAAGCTTGTCTACGCCGACAATTTCAAGCTTGACGGCCCCATCGACGCGCTCTTGCGGAAGCGTTCCGTCGCAAACGGCCACCGTGCCATTGCGACCTTCGTCCATGTGGCGCCCGACGCAGTTTCGCGCCTCGAGGCCGCGCGCGCGTTGCTTGAGCACGCCTTCGATTGCGAGATGGCTGCCAGTGCGTGGAACGGTCTCTTGGCAGTCCGGTTCTGTGCCGTCACAATCGACGCGCTCCGCAGGGCCGCGAGCCCCTTTCTCATCGGCTTTCGTGGCGCCCCTCTGCCGCGTGTCTGGTTAAGCTGAGGACGGATCATGAATCTGACACCGCGTGAAAAAGACAAGCTTCTTGTGGCGATGGCAGCCTTGGTGGCGCGTCGGCGTCTCGAGCGAGGGGTGAAACTCAATCACCCAGAAGCGATCGCCCTGATTACCGACACGGTGGTGGAGGGCGCCCGCGATGGACGGACGGTGGCCGACCTCATGGAGGCCGGTGCGCACGTGATCGCCGCCCATCAGGTGATGGAGGGCGTCGCCGAGATGATCCACGACATCCAGGTCGAAGCGACATTTCCCGATGGAACGAAGCTCGTCACGGTTCATCATCCCATTCGCGGCGCTGCCGCCGCTCGTGCACCCGGCGAGGTCATGACGCCCGAGGGCGAGATCATTTTCAACGAGGGCGCCGAGCGCGTCATGATGGTCGTGGCGAATACGGGCGATCGACCTATCCAGGTCGGGAGTCACTACCACTTCTTCGAGACCAATCCGGCCTTGTCGTTCGACAGGGATTCTGCGCGCGGGATGCGGCTCGACATAGCGCCCGGCACGGCAATCCGTTTCGAACCGGGAGCGACCCGTGAAGTCGCGCTTGTGCCGTTTTCGGGCCGGCGCGAGGTGCATGGCTTTCGTGGTGATGTCATGGGAAGCCTGTCATGAGCAACACGCGGAAACCTGCCTCGCTCGCGCGCGATGCCTATGCGCACATGTTCGGACCCACGAAAGGCGATCGCATACGCCTCGCCGACACGGCACTCTACATCGAAGTGGAGAGAGACCTCACCACCTATGGCGAGGAGGTGAAGTTTGGCGGCGGCAAGGTGATCCGCGATGGAATGGGGCAGAGCCAGGCGACGCGACGCGCCGGCGCGGTCGACACGGTCATCACGAACGCGGTCATTCTGGACCATTGGGGGATTGTCAAAGCCGATATCGGATTGCGCGACGGGCGCATTGCGAAGATCGGCAAAGCCGGAAATCCGGACGTGCAGCCCAATGTCGATATCGTCATCGGCCCGGGCACCGAAATCATCGCGGCCGAGGGAAAGATCGTTACAGCCGGCGGGTTCGATTCTCACATTCATTTCATCTGCCCGCAGCAGATCGACGAAGCGCTGATGTCGGGCATCACGACGATGCTGGGTGGCGGCACCGGTCCCGCAACCGGGACTTTCGCCACCACATGTACGCCCGGTCCGTGGCACCTCGCACGCATGATCGAAGCCGCCGATGCGTTTCCGATGAATCTCGCCTTCACGGGAAAGGGCAATGCCTCGAAACCAGGGGCGCTGGAGGAGATGATTCTTGGCGGCGCATGTGCGCTGAAGCTTCACGAAGATTGGGGAACGACACCCGCCGCCATCGATTGCTGCCTATCCGTTGCCGATGCCTTCGACGTTCAGGTGATGATCCACACCGACACGTTGAATGAGTCCGGATTTGTCGAGGATACGATCGCGGCCTTCAAAGGCCGCACGATCCACGCTTTTCACACGGAAGGCGCCGGCGGCGGACATGCGCCAGACATTATCAAAGTCGCGGGATTGCCGAACGTGCTTCCTTCGTCCACCAACCCGACCCGCCCCTATACGATCAACACCATCGACGAACATCTCGACATGCTGATGGTGTGCCATCATCTCGATCCCAGCATTCCTGAGGATCTGGCTTTTGCCGAAAGCCGCATCCGAAAAGAGACGATCGCGGCCGAGGACATTCTGCACGACCTCGGAGCGCTCTCGATGATGTCGTCAGACAGCCAAGCCATGGGCCGCGTCGGCGAGGTGATCATCCGCACGTGGCAGACAGCGCACAAGATGAAGATGCAGCGGGGCGCGCTGCCGGGGGATAGCAGCGGCAACGACAATCTGCGTGCGCGGCGCTACATCGCCAAATACACCATCAACCCGGCCATAGCACACGGCGTCTCGAAACATGTGGGATCGGTCGAGGCCGGGAAACTCGCGGATCTCGTGATCTGGACGCCGGCTTTCTTCGGCGTGAAGCCTGATCTGATTGTCAAGGGCGGGGCGATCGCAGCCGCCGCGATGGGCGATCCCAATGCCTCGATCCCGACACCGCAGCCGGTGCACTACCGCCCCATGTTCGGGGCGTTCGGGCGAGCCGTGACGACCACATCGCTCACCTTTGTATCCAAGGCGTCGATCGAGGCTGGGCTCGGCGAACGCCTCGGAGTCAGCAAGCAGCTCGTGGCTGTCGAGAACGTCCGAGGCGGTATCGGCAAGAAGGATATGATCCTGAACGACGCCACTCCGTTCATCGAAGTCGATCCCGAAACCTATGACGTCCACGCGGATGGCGAGTTGCTGGTTTGTGAGCCGGCAGCCATTCTGCCCATGGCGCAACGCTACTTCCTGTTCTGACATGATCCGCGCGTCCCAAATCATCCGCCGCGAGCACGTCTCTTCGGACCGCGTCGTCGACGTGATTACGCTCGATCACGGCGATCGGCATCGGAGGCGCGTCGCTCTGCGCGCAGATGGAGGCACTGATTTCTTGCTCGATCTCGAGAAGGCGAATGTACTCTGTGACGGGGACGCGATTGAACTCGAGACGGGATGGCTCGTGGAGGTGCGCGCGGCTGTCGAGCGTCTCGTGGAAATCCGGGCGTCGACAGGCCTTGATCTGCTCACGCTCGCCTGGCACATCGGCAACCGCCACGTGCCGGCCGAGATCACGGCGGACGCGCTCTACATTCTGTACGATCACGTACTGGTGGACATGCTGAATGCGCAAGGTGCTTCCA
Source organism: Microvirga sp. P4_A5 (assembly GCF_056402495.1). Taxonomy (NCBI): domain Bacteria; kingdom Pseudomonadati; phylum Pseudomonadota; class Alphaproteobacteria; order Hyphomicrobiales; family Methylobacteriaceae; genus Microvirga; species Microvirga sp. P4_A5. The sequence continues at coordinate 73,095 of NZ_JBFUHH010000004.1, forward strand.
CGACGATCGTCGAGCGCCCGTTCAGCCCCGCCAGAGGCGCTTATCACCATCACGGCACGCACGGGGCCATGCATCATGGCCATTCTCATGGTTGAGGAACGAGAAGCGTCGCTCCTTCCACTTTTTGCCTGGCTGTCGCCCGCCTACCCGGTCGGCTCCTATGCCTATTCCCATGGGCTCGAATGGGCAGTCGAAGCCGGGGACGTGTCGGATGAGGCATCCCTCGTCGTGTGGCTGCGGGACCTTCTGCATCTGGGGATAGGCGCGAGTGACGCCATCCTGCTTTCCCATGCTTACCAAGCCATCGAGGCGCAGGACATCGCGGCCTTCGACAGCGTGAACGCGCTCGCGCTGGCGCTCGCTCCTTCGGCCGAGTTCTATCTTGAAACGTCCCAGCAAGGCCGAAGTTTTTTGGACGCGACGCAATCCGCGTGGCCGGCACGGCATTTGCCGCACGTTGAAGGTGTCATTGCCTATCCGATCGCGGTCGGAGCCGCCGCAGCAGCCCACGGGATTGCGCTGGCGCTGACGCTCGACGCGTTTCTGTTTGCATTCGTCCAGAACATGGTCTCAGCCGCGATCCGGCTCGCGCCGATCGGCCAAACGTCGGGCACCAGGGTCTGCGCGGCCTTGCGGAGCGACGTTGGCGGCGTGGCGCGCATATCGGAAGCGGCCGCGCTTGATGACATCTCCGCCGCAACCTTTCGTTCCGATCTCGGCTCCTTCCATCACGAAACCCAGTATACGAGGATATTTCGGTCATGACCTCTTCGACTGGACCTCTTCGCGTCGGTATCGGCGGACCCGTAGGCTCCGGCAAGACCGCGCTCATGGAGACGCTCTGCGGAGCGTTTCGAACACGCTACGATATTTGCGCCATCACAAACGACATCTACACCAAAGAGGATGCGCGCCTCTTGACGGTGGCCGGCGCGCTTCCCGAAGAGCGCATCATGGGTGTGGAGACGGGTGGTTGCCCGCACACCGCGATCCGCGAAGATGCGTCGATCAACCTGGCGGCGATCGCCACGATGCGAAGTCGGTTTCCCGATCTTGATATAGTGCTGGTGGAATCGGGAGGCGACAACCTGTCGGCAACATTCTCTCCCGAACTCGCGGATCTCACGATCTACGTCATCGATGTCGCCGGAGGTGAGAAGATCCCGCGGAAAGGCGGACCCGGAATCACCCGTTCGGATCTTCTCGTCGTCAACAAGATCGATCTTGCGCCTTATGTGGGGGCCGACCTGGCGGTGATGGAAGACGATACCAAGCGGATGCGTGGCCATCGCCCTTACGTCTTCGGCTCGATCCGTCATGGCGTCGGCGTGGACCTGATCGCGCAGTTCATCGAGCAGGCGGGCGGCCTCTCTCAATCAAAGGTGAGATAACAGTATGATTTTTCATCGCAGCATTCCGGCGCTTGTCGGTGCGTTCGTCTCCGGCCCCGCGCTGGCTCATGCTGGCGACGGTTCGCCATCCGCCTTCGCGGCGGGTTTCCTTCACCCCTTCGGTGGAATCGACCATCTCCTGGTGATGATGGCTGTCGGATTATTGGCGACGCTGCTTGGCGGTCGCGCTCGATGGGCGCTGCCGGCTTCGTTCCTCGCCATGATGCTGGCGGGCGGCGTTCTGGGGCTATCGGGAATCGATCTCCCCGGCGCGGAGTTCGGTATCACCCTCTCGGTGATCGTCCTCGGGCTCCTTGTCCTGTGCGAGGGACGGTTATCCGGAAGAACCCTGCCGGTCGGCGCAGTCATCGGTTTGGTGGGCGCCTTCGCGATCTTTCACGGCTATACGCATGGTGCCGAAATGCCGATGCCGGGCGGGGCCGTCGCTTACTCGCTGGGGTTCCTGATCGCCACAGGAGTGTTGCATGGCGCCGGAATCGTGGCGGGATCGATCGCCGCCTCGTCTCCGGTAAGCAGGTTCGTAGGAGCAACCGTGGCGTTCGCGGGCCTTGCGTCGACGTTAACGTGTGCAATACTAAATAGTATTAATGTTAAATCGACAAATAGTTGGTAGTGCAGCCGGCAAAGTAAAAAAGTATATTCCAATGAATATCTAGTTTATAACAATTCTAATCTCTGTTTGTAGCCGTTCTAATTCCGGTAACATCTTTGCTCTTCCTGCGGATTTTGCGGGGGCGGGGATTGCGAACGTTTGAGCGATGGTGCAGTAGCGCTCGGGTCGGCAACGGAGCCGGCTGCTCAAGAGTTCGACGGAGATTGACCGATGAAGCCGACCATCTCGCTGCGCCGCGGCATCCATATCGCTATGCTTGCCGGTGCGCTGGCATTGCCGTCCGGAGTGGCTTTCGCGCAGGAGATCAATCTCTACACGACACGGGAGCCCGGCCTCATCAAGACACTGATCGAATCCTTCGCGAAGGCGAAGGGCGTGAAGGTCAACACGATTTTCGTGAAGGACGGATTGGCCGAGCGTGTCGAAGCCGAGGGCGACAAGTCGCCGGCGGACGTGCTCATGACGGTCGATATCGGAAACTTGATCGACCTGGTCGACAAGAAGCTGACGCAGCCGGTGAAGTCGCCAACCCTCGACGCTGCGATTCCGGCCAATCTTCGCGGCTCCAGCGGCGAATGGTTCTCGCTCTCCATGCGCGCCCGGGTTCTTTATGCGGCGAAGGATCTGGACCTGTCGAGCTTCACATACGAGAACCTGGCCGATCCGAAGTGGAAAGGCAAAGTCTGCATAAGGTCTGGTCAGCACCCTTATAACACGGCGATGATCGCCGCTTATATTGCCCATCACGGCGCGGAGAAAACCGAGGAATGGCTGAAGGGACTGAAGGCGAACCTTGCCCGCAAGGCTGGCGGTGGCGACCGCGAGGTGGCGCGCGACATTCTCGGTGGCATCTGTGAAATCGGCATCGGCAATTCCTACTATGTCGGTCTGATGCGCAGCGGCGCGGGCGGGCCGGACCAGCGGACATGGGGCGAGGCCATCAAGGTTGTGCTCCCGACCTTCGAGGGCGGCGGAACGCAGGTCAACGTGTCGGGTGCGGCGATTGCCAAGAACGCTCCCAACAAGGCAGCGGCGATCAGCTTCCTCGAATATCTGGTGTCGGACGAAGCACAGAAGATTTACGCGGAAGCGAACTACGAGTATCCGGTGAAGGCTGGCGTTGCGGCCGATCCGCTGATTGCGGCCCTGGGTACGCTGAAAGTGGACAACATCAACCTCGTCGAAATCGCCAAGAGCCGCAAAGACGCGAGCGTGCTTGCGGAGAAGGTGGGCTTCGACAACTGACGTGCTTCGAGGGCGGTCCCGGCCGCCCTTTCAGCCTACGTCCGGCAGAGACCGATTGACCCTGTGTACCTCGTGAAGCCCAAGGGGCGCCCGCTCAGGAAACGGCCGTGGCTCATCGCCGCCGTCGCGGTCGGCTGCTTTGTCGTGTCGCCGATCATGGTTCTGGCGTTCCTGGCAGCGCAGGGCTCCGAAGGGCTCTGGACGCATCTCGCCGCCAATGTGCTGCCTGTCGCCCTTCATGACACGCTGATCCTCATGTTGGGAGTAGGCGTTCTCGTCAGCATCATCGGCACCGGCACCGCATGGCTCGTGACCGCGTACGATTTTCCTGCACGCCGCGCCTTGTCCTGGGCGCTGCTGCTTCCACTGTCGGTGCCGACCTACATCATCGCCTACGCATATCTGGACATCCTTCATCCCATCGGGCCGGTGCAGACCGTCTTGCGCATGGCGCTCGGGATTGCCAGTCCGCGGGATTTCCGCCTGCCCGATATACGCTCGATGGCGGGCTGCATCCTGTTGCTGGGATTCGTCCTCTATCCCTATGTGTATCTGACCACGCGCGCGATGTTTCAGACACAGGCCGCCGGCTTGATAGAGGCAGCGCGGGTTCTCGGAACGCGCAAGGCCTCATTATTTTTCCGCGTGGCGCTGCCGCTGGCGCATCCGGCCATCGCCATCGGCGTGAGTCTTGCCCTGATGGAAGCTCTCAACGATATCGGCGCTTCGGAATTTCTGGGCGTCCGAACCCTTTCCGTGTCAATCTATACCAGTTGGGTCACGCGATCGGATCTGCCGGGCGCCGCTCAGATCGCCCTTGTGATGCTCCTGGTCATCGTATCCCTGGTCATGGCCGAAAGATGGGCGCGGCGGCATCGCCGATATGCAGCCTCGTCGAAGCGTCCGCATCCCCTCAAGCGCGTTCCCTTGAAGGGGGGCGTCGCGGCGGCGGCCTTTGTCCTGTGTGCCACGCCCATTCTGGTCGGTTTTGTCGCGCCCRCCCTTTACCTCGTGGCCGAGAGCATCAAGCGCATCCGTTTCGGGGGCATCTCGACCGCCATCATCCGTGAACTGGTCAACACCATTTCGGTGTCCCTCGCGGCGACATTCGCCGTCATCGGACTCGGATTGGTTGTCGCCTACGCGGCCCGGCTGGGTCGCGGCGGGTTTCTTGCGACCGCCGCCGTGCGCCTGGCGTCTCTGGGTTACGCCATTCCCGGAACCGTTCTCGCCATCGGCATCCTTCCGCTGATCACGGGCGTTGACGCAATTCTGGATGACGCGCTGCAATCCGTTGCCGACATGCCGGCGCGCCTCTGGATATTGGGATCGGGCCTGGGCCTCGTGATCGCCTACACGGCACGTTTCCTCGCCATCTCGGTCGGGGGCATCGAGGCCGGGTTCACGCGCGTGTCGTCGTCTCTCGACGACGCGTCGCGCACGCTCGGCAAATCGGCCGGTTCGACCCTCTGGCGGGTTCATCTTCCGCTGATACGGCCTGCTGTGTCGGCCGCAGCCCTGCTGGTATTCGTGGACGTGATGAAGGAGCTTCCCATCACTCTCCTGCTCCRTCCGTTGAACTTTGAGACTCTCGCAACCCACCTTTACGGCGAGGCGGCGCGGGGCACCTATGAGGAGGCCGCGATCGCCGCGTTGGTCATCGTCGCGGCGGGGATCATTCCGGTCATCGTCCTCGGCCGTGCTGACCGCACGAGCTGAAAAGACCCGCCTCGGCCCTCAACGCTTCTCGTCCTCCGCCATGGATTGGGCGATGAGCCGTTCGATCTCAGCGCGGTCGGTGATGCCGGATGGGTTCGCGCGAGACGGCAAGAACTTGCGGTAATGGAGAAAGCGGTCCCGGCTCACCGCTTCGAGGCGGGTCAGTTCCGCCAGCGGGTCCGTATGATCGTCGACACGAATATCCAGCAGCGGATATTCCTCGGAATCGTGAATGAGAATAGCGGCCGATTGCTTTCCCCGCTTGTCGCCACCCGCTGCCTCCCCGGCTCGCAGGGCGGCAAGCAGCCGGCGGGACATCGGCTGGTCGCTTGTGGCCTCGAACACCCGCGCGGTCTCGGCGATGACCTGCTCGCCCGCCAGCATGTTACCCGCCACCGAGAAGGTGTCGCGGATGAGATGTCCGCACCACGGCACGCATTCGGAGCCCGTATAAGCCGCGAAGCTGCCCTTTCCATCGACCAAATGAACCTGTCTCTGCGAGCGTCCGTCATCCGCTACCGTCAACTCGTTCAAGACTTGCGTCGCTGCGATTCCTTTTCGAAGGAGTTCCAGCCCGCGATACCCATAGAATGGATTGACAAATGCCTGGGAGGCGATGGCGCCGACGCCGGTTTCTATGAAGGGCACCCGTGCGCCAACTGCGAACGCGCAGGTCGAAACCGCGATCGCGAGAACGCCCGTCGCTTCGTCACGGGCTACGATGGACCAAGTCATCTGTCTGCCTTCCGATCAGTGTCGGAGCGCATTCGAACCGGTGGGTCGGCGAAATGCAACATCGAAGTCCGAGGCTCCTTCGAGCGCGGCGTCCTGGGTAAAAACGGGCGCGGCCGTGAGCGACTCGGTTGCGAGGGGACGATATTCCTGCTCGGACGATCTCAGGCAGCACGATGCTTGCGCCCGCCCTGATGGCTCGGTCGCATCCGGGGAAAAGCCGGTAAAAGCTGCCTGACCAGGCCAAAAGTTCCGAAGGTCGCCCAGTTTGCACCCGCCGAAGATGCTTATCCGAAAAAACCGTTGCTCACAGCGCCCCTTCTTAACTGTCGGTTAACCATAAAACGACGAGATCAAAGCATAACAGGAATCTGACCGCTCGTGACCATCGCCGTGCGCCCCCGACCCTCCCTTCGCTTCCGTGGAAGATCGTTCATGGCGCTTGTTCTTGCGCCCACGGATCCCCTCGATGCGTGGTTCTCGGACCTCGATGAAGTCGCACGTCGCTCTCCGGGTTTTTTCGGCGGGCGGGCCATCATTGTGGATCTCTCGGCGATCAAACTTTCAAAGGGTGAACTGAAGAAGTTCATGGCCTCCCTTCACGAGAGGGAAATTCGCGTGATGGGGATCGAAGGCGTCGATCCGTCGATGCTTGATGTTGGAATGCCCCCCAGCGTCAATGGTGGACGCGCGGCCGGCGCGGTCGAAGTCCCAAACGTCGCCACCAGCGTCCCTCTGCCGGCTGTCGCGCCAGCAAAGACACTTCTCGTCGAAACGTCGGTCCGCTCCGGCCAATCCATTCTCCATGCCGACGGCGATGTGACGATCCTTGGCTCGGTCGCATCCGGCGCGGAGGTCGTTGCAGGTGGTTCGATCCATATCTACGGAGCGCTGAGAGGGCGAGCGATCGCCGGCTGTACCGGTGATGCGCGCGCGAGAATTTTTTGTAGCAAGTTCGAGGCCGAGCTCATCAGCATCGATGGGCTCTACAAAACCGCTGACGATCTTGGCCCCGCGTTCCGGGGCCTTGCCGTCCAGGTCAACCTGGATGGCGATTCAATAATCCTGAAAACTTTCGACTGATTTAAACAGAAAGAGGGACATTATGGCCAAAGTCTTGGTCGTGACATCTGGAAAAGGCGGGGTTGGCAAGACCACCTCGACGGCGGCGCTCGGGGCCGCGCTCGCGCGGACCGGCGACAAGGTCGTGGTGGTCGATTTCGACGTCGGCCTTCGCAACCTCGACCTCGTCATGGGGGCCGAGCGACGCGTCGTTTTTGATCTCATCAACGTCGTGCAGGGAGACGCGAAACTCGCGCAGGCGCTCATCCGCGACAAGCGCCTGGAAAATCTCTCGATCCTGCCGGCATCCCAGACCCGGGACAAGGATGCCCTGACCGATGAGGGCGTTGCCCGCGTGCTGGCGGAGCTCCGCGAGAAGTTCGACTGGGTGATTTGCGACAGCCCGGCAGGCATCGAACGCGGTGCAACACTTGCCATGCGTCACGCCGACCTTGCCGTCGTCGTCACGAACCCCGAGGTTTCGTCGGTTCGCGATTCCGACCGCATCATCGGATTGCTGGATTCGAAAACCGAAAGGGCTGAGCGCGGAGAGCGGATGGAGAAGCATTTGCTCCTCACACGCTACGATCCCAGCCGCGCCGAGCGCGGCGAGATGCTCAAGACCGACGACATTCTCGAGATCCTCTCGATTCCGCTCCTCGGCATCATTCCCGAAAGCGAAGAGGTCCTGCGCGCGTCCAACGTCGGCACGCCCGTCACCTTGAACAATCCCGATAGCGCGCCCGGACGCGCCTATTTCGACGCCGCCCGCAGACTTAAGGGCGAAATCGTCGAGATGAGCATCCCCAGCGATCGGAAGAGCTTGCTGGGCAAGATTTTCGGAAGGAGGGCCGCATGAATCTCCTGAACTTCTTCAACCGCCGGAGCTCGGCTCCCGTCGCGCGCGAGCGCCTTCAGATTCTCCTGGCCCACGAACGCGGAATGGTGGGCGGCGAAAGCGATCTCGTCTCGCTCCTGCGAGAAGAAATCGTCGCCCTCGTTCGCCGGCATGTCAGCGTCGAGCGCGACAGCATCCAGGTCAAGATGAATCGAGGCGGCGACGTGTCGACGCTGGAAATCGAAGTCGAGATCCCCTCGGCGACGCCAGAGCCGATCGCCGCCCGCGCCTGACATGAGAACCAAACCCATCTCGCACCCGTTATAGGGTGCGAGACGGGCTTCGCGATCAGCGATCACAATGTAGGATCGTAAGGAAGAGCGCCGACTTCATGTCTTTCGAAGGGTGAGCCGCTCTTGCGGGTTACGCCTTCCTCGCCGTCGACAATTTGCCGTGGCTGCCTCATGAAAAGAGTCCTTGTGAGTATGCGCAGCCATGGACTTTGATTATCCCGATATGCCTTTTCCGATCGACAGGTGCTCGAAGCGGGTCGCCAACGCGCTGCTTCGGGAATTCGACGGACGCGTCCCCACTCTGGCGGAGGTCATGGCGTACCGCGACAACGATTGGCTTGGAACGCCCGGTTTTGGCCGCAAGGCGCTGGACGAGATCAAGGAAATCAAAACGACTCTCGATCCGTCTCCGACGATTGTGTATCGCCCGAAGATTTCCGACGCGGAACTTCTCACCTACCTCAACGGGCTGCTGCAGGACATGGAAGCGATCATCGGCAAGATCAGCCAGCGCAACAGCAATACTTCGGGAAATCAAGGCGGGGTCTAGCGCCGCCAATCTCCGCACCACGGAGTGGCGTGGTGTTCAGTTTCGCCACTGATCCCAGCCCGCATTGCCCCGTGTCGCGCACGAAACGGAACTCTGCGCCTGCGCATGCTGAATCAGAGGCTGCGGTGTCAAACCAGCGATCTCCCGAACGATCTTGGTTCTGATGGCATCGGGAAATTGCGCCCGTTCTCGCACCGGGACGATGAAAGCGCCGCGGCCGCCAATGACGCAATCACGATAATAGAGATCAAGATTTTCCATGTCGCCAAAGCCCGACGGGCGCTTGAGCATGATCGGAAGACCGTTGATCGTTACATCCCGAGCGACCGCTTCGTCGCGGGCGAGCGTCACGGCTCGGCCGCTGCTGTTCGGGCCATCGCCGGAGATGTCGATCACCTTACGGATCGGTTCGACCTCAACCTCTCCGAGCAGCCGCAGGCCGAAGTCGATCGCGCCGGAAATGGAGGTCCGGCGCATGCGTCCCAGCGAGCCTCCGGCAAGCCTGTCGGCGAATTGGTTGGCGCTCCCGGCGTCGTCGATCACGGTCCAGGGGACCACGACGTTCTGTTCGGATTCTCCCGACCATTCGACATACGTGATGACGATTCGACCGATGGTGCCAGACCGGATCGCGTTATGAACCAGCGGGGACCGAAGAGCCTCCACAAATCCCTGTCGTTGCAGTTCCTGCTCTTCCGGGTCCATGGAACGCGACACGTCCACCGCGAGAACGAGCGCGAGGTCGACTTCCGGCCGCTCGACCGCCGACAGCGCGGCGGGCGAGACTGCCAACGCCGCGGCGAACCCGACTGATATCCGGCACTTCCGTCCGATCATCGACCACCTTGCTGTCTCGGCCAAGAATGAGGGCTCAGAAGACATCAAGCAAGTCACTTGCCCTCTCCGGCGAAACGACGACTGATCAAAACAAAACGCTTTGCCCTCCCACACTAGACGACTAGCATACCAGTCAAGAACGCTGCATCCCAGGCCATGCCGGCCGAAGTGCAAGAATGTTTCAGGGAGAGGGACGAATGACGATCAAGATGACACGTCGTGAACTCATGGGAAGCGCCTCCGGAGCTCTGGCGTTATACAGTACCGGCGCACTCGGACAGGCGGCAAAACTACCCGCCAATCCCGTTGCGCTCAACATCATCGACGTTGCGGGCAATCTCCAACTGACCCAGGCCTCCATCGAGCGCTTTGCGCGGGAGAATCCGAAAATCGTGTCCCGCGTCTCGTTTTCGCGTGCGCCCTCGCCCGAACTTCCCTCGAAACTGAAGGCTCAACAGCAGGCAGACAAAGTCGACATAGACCTCGTTCTCACGGGGCCGGGCGCTCTGTCGGACGGCATTCAACAGGGTTTGTGGATCGACGTGGTCAAGGACCACGCGGCGGGGCTGCCGAAACTCGAGGACGTTTATCATGAGCAAGCGCTCATGATGCAGAAGAACTTCGGTCAGGATCAGGGCGTCGCCGTCGTCTATTCGCCCTCCGGACCTTTGTTCGAATATGCGCCCGACCGGGTAAAGACCGTGCCGAAAACCGCCGCCGAATTGTTGGCTTGGGTGAAAGCCAATCCGAAGCGTTTCACGTATGCGCGCCCGGTGAATTCGGGGCCCGGCTGGACCTTCCTGATGGGCATTCCCTACATCCTCGGCGACAAGGACCCGAAGGACCCCCTCAACGGCTGGGACAAGACCTGGGCTTATCTGAAAGAGCTTGGAACCGGCATCGATTACTATCCGGCCGGCACCGGCGCGACCATGAAGGAACTCGGCGAAGGAACGCGGGACATCATCGTCACCACCTGCGGATGGGACATCAACCCGCGCGCGCTCGGAATCGTCCCGAAGGAAGCCGGCGTTTTCGCGCTCGAAGGGACGCATTGGGTGCCGGATACGCAATTCATGTGTATTCCCAAAGGTGTCTCGCAGGAGAAGATCGGCGCCGTGCTGGCGCTCATGTCCTACATGCTGAAGCCCGAACAGCAGGCGGCCACCTACGACAAGGGATATTTCTATCCCGGTCCCGCGGTGAAGGGCGTGACACTTGCAATGGCGCCCGAGGAAAGCCAGGCGGTCATCAAGGAATTCGGCCGACCGACCTATGACGAGTTGATCGCCAAATTGCCCACCGTCGTTCCGTTGACGCCCGAAAAACTGGTTGCGGCTTTCAGGCGTTGGGACCAGGAGATCGGCAGCGCGGCGAAGTAGATGCGCTTCGCCGTCATCGGCCTCGATCATCGCCATGTCTACCACATGGTCGATGGTCTTCTGGCAGCCGGCGCAATCTGCGCCGGCTATGATCCCGCCACGAGCGACCCTCGGGTTCTCGCAGGATTGGAAGAACGCTTTCCCCAACTGCCTAAAACGAACGATCCGCGTCGTTTTCTTGAGGATCCGACGATCGACGTGATCGTCTGCGCTGCCATTCCCCGCGATCGGGCGACTATAGCGATCAACGCCATGTCTCATGGCAAGGACGTGATGGTCGACAAGCCGGGCGTCACCTCGTTCGATCAACTGGCGGCTGTCGAGCAGGCGGTGGGCCAAACGGGGCGCATCTTCTCGATCTGTTTCTCCGAGCGTTTCGTGGTGCCCGCGACCATCGTGGCGGAAAAACTCGTCGCAGACGGCGCGATCGGCCGTGTCATTCATACGACGGGGCTGGGGCCACATCGGCTGAACCGTGCCATTCGACCAAACTGGTTTTTCGACACCGACGCGTCTGGCGGCATTCTGACGGATATCGCCTCCCACCAGATCGACCAGTTCCTTCATTTTACGGGCTCTACCCGAGCCGAGATCGTCGCATCGTCAATCGGCCATTTCGGCGACGATTCCGCGCCGGACTTTCAGGATTTCGGCGACATCCTCTTGAGAAGCGAAACGGCGAGCGGCTATGTGCGCGTCGATTGGTTCACGGCGGACGGCTTGTCAACCTGGGGCGATGGACGCCTCACAATCCTCGGCACGGAAGGCACCATCGAGCTGCGGAAATATGTCGATCTGGCGGGTCGCAACGGCACGGATCACGTCTTTCTGGTCGATCGCGCCGGCACCCGATACATCCATGCGCAGGATCAGCCGCTGATTTATTTCGACCGCTTCGTCGCGGATGTCCGCCACCGGACCCAAACCGCCATGAGTCAGCAACACGTCTTCACGGTCTGCCGGCTCTCGCTCCAGGCGCAGGCTCGCGCGGTGATGCTGCCTCTTCCTCACGCCACGCAACAGCGGGAGCATTCATGACACGCAAGATCGGTGTTGCGATCGTGGGCCTGGGCCCTGCCTCGCAACCACATTCCAAGAGCCTCACCGACCTTTCCGATCGCGTTGACGTGCGCTGGGCGGTGAGTCGATCGGCGGAACGGACAAAGGCCTATTCGGGCCAGTTTCCCTTCCCTACGACAAACGATATGGACGCTGCCATCAGCGACCCGACGGTCGAGGCGGTGATCGTGCTCACGCCGCCCAGCAGTCATCTGGAGGTAGCCGAGAAATGCCTCGCAGCCGGAAAACACGTGCTGGTCGAGAAGCCGCTGGAGCTCACATTGGCCCGTGCGGAGAGACTGGTCGCCATCGCCAATGCGTCCGGATTGCGCTTGGGTGTGGTGCTGCAGCACCGTTTCCGACCCTCGAGCATTCGGCTCAAACGCGCACTTGAGCTTGGAGAACTCGGCAGCGTGGAGGCCGGGTTTTTGACGGTGCCGTGGTGGCGGCCGCAAAGCTATTACGACGAGTCGGGACGCGGCACGCTCGGGCGGGATGGCGGCGGTGTCCTGCTGACCCAGGCAATCCATTCGCTGGACCTCTTCCGCTCCTTGGTGGGCGTGGCGGAGGTGATCTGCTCGGATGTCCGCACCACCAACCTCCACCGGATGGAGACCGAGGACCTCGTGACAGCGATCCTGAGGTTGAGTAATGGCGCCGTCGGAACCCTGATGGCGACCACGGCCGCGTATCCGGGCTATCCCGAACGAATTGAAATCATCGGCACCAAAGGGTTCGCGTCGCTGATCGGCGGGACGTTACGACTGTCCTTCCTGAGCGGCGAGGAGGAAAGCGTCGAGGCGGAGGGAAGAACCGGGAGCGGGGCCAACATCATGGATTTCCCGCACGATGCTCACCGCGCCGTCATTGCGGATTTTCTCGACGCGATAGCGGAAAACCGACAGCCGCTCGTCTCGGGTGACGAGGCGCTCGCCAGCCAACGCCTCGTAGGGGATATCCTGTCCGCCGGCAAGCGCTGAGCGGCGTCCGGCTCCGGTGCCAAAGGCCGGATGGGCAGCTCCCGCATGCGCTGGTTGGAAAATTCTAACGCAGGCCCTATTTAGCCGAGGCTGTGGATACCTTCCAGCAAACTCACCTTCGCAAGGACCAATTAATGCGACCCGAGCCTCATCCCGATGCAGCCCCGATTCCGTCTGGTGTACCCGGTCTGGACGATATTCTGACCGGGGGCTACGCGTCCAATCGCGCTCATCTGATCGAGGGCCGCCCGGGCTGTGGCAAGACGACCCTCGGATTGCAATTTTTGCTGGACGGCGTCCAGAAGGGCGTGCGCTGTCTCTACGTGACCCTGTCCGAGAGCAAGCGTGAGCTTCTCTCCGTTGCAGAGCGGCACGGCTGGTCGCTCGACGGCATCGAAATCTACGAACTCGTGCCACCCGAGCTCAGCCTCGATCCGCGCCAGCAGCAGAGCCTCGTTCATTCGTCCGACCTCGAGCTCGGGGAAACGGTTCAAATGGCGCTCGCGGAAGTCGAGCGGGTGAAGCCCGCCCGGGTTGTTTTCGACAGTCTGTCGGAGATCCGCCTTCTATCTCAAGGCTCCCTTCGGTATCGCCGGCAGGTTCTGGCGCTCAAGAGTTTCTTTCTCCTCCACGATATAACGGTTCTCATGCTGGACGATCTCACGTCGGAGCAGGACGACCTCAATCTGCACAGCATCAGCCATGCGGTGGTTCGCCTCGAGCAACTGGCCCCGGAATATGGCAAGGAGCGCCGCCGCCTGCGCGTCATCAAGATGCGCGGTTCCGACTTCCGCGGAGGGTTCCATGATTTCGTGATCCGGAAAGGCGGTGTGCAGGTCTATCCGCGCCTTGTCGCGGCGGAACATCACAGGGAATTCGAGTCGGAGCCGATTACGAGCGGCGTGACCGAACTTGATAATCTGTTGGGTGGTGGCCTCGATCGCGGAACAAGCACGCTCTTGATCGGCCCTTCCGGCGCGGGCAAGTCTTCGCTTGCCGTGAGCTATGTGCATGCCGCCCTGGCGCGCGGCGAACGAGCCCTGATGGTCAGTTTCGACGAAACCACGAAGATCCTGCGCGAGAGAACGGCAGGGATCGGGATGGATCTCGATCCTTTTCTGGAATCCGGGCTTCTCAAGGTTGCGCAGATCGACCCGGCCAACATGTCGCCGGGCGAGTTGTCGGGGCGCGTGCGTGAAGCCGTGGAGCAGGACAACGCTCGCGTGGTCGTGATCGACAGCCTGACCGGCTACCTCAACGCGATGCCCGAGGAGCAGTTTATCGTGCTGCAGATGCACGAGATCCTCACTTACCTGAATCAACAGGGTGTGGTGACGATCCTGGTTCTGGCTCAGCACGGGATGGTGGGGCAGATGGCCTCACCCATCGACCTGACCTACCTGAGCGATTGCGTCGTGCTACTGCGGTTTTTCGAGGCGAAGGGGCGCGTGCGCCGCGCTTTGTCGGTTCTCAAGAAACGGACCGGACCTCATGAGGATACGATTCGCGAGTTCCGGATCGATGAAGAGGGTTTGCTCGTTGGTTCACCGTTGAGCGATTTCCGAGGCGTCCTGACCGGCGTCCCGACGTTTGACGGGGCGAGTGCCCAACTCATGAAGGATCGCGCAGGCGATGGTGCAGAGTAATGCGTACGTCCTGATCCTGGCTCCGGTCGGCCGGGACGGGGCGGTGGCTGAAAAGATCCTCGCCGAAGTGGGCTTACATTCCCTTGTCTGCTGCACGCTCGAGGCTGTGCTGAGCAACCTGGACAAGGCGGGATGCGCGGTGGTGACCGAGGAAGCGTTGCTGTCGTCCGACCGGCGCCCGCTTGCCGAATGGGCGAGCCGGCAACCACCCTGGTCGGACTTTCCCTTCATCGTGCTCACGACGCGGGGCCGCTCGCCCGATCTTCACCTGCCGGAAATGCTGGGAAACGTTACCGTCCTCGAACGACCTTTCCATCCTGCCGTCCTTGCAAACGCAACGCAATCCGCCTTGCGGGCGCGTCGGCGTCAGCGGGAAGTCGAAGCGCACCTGCAGGAGAGGCAGCGGACACATGAGCGACAGGCTCTTCTGATCCGGGAGCTTCACCATCGGGTGAAAAACACGCTTTCGACGGTCCAGGGGCTGCTAGGAGGCACCAGGCGATCCAGCCATTCGATGGATCAGTTCTACCATTCTTTCTCTGACAGGATCGTGGCGCTCGCCAAGACGCATACGCTTCTGACGGAAGATTACTGGMAGATGGGATCGCTGCAGGAAATGCTCACGGCTGAGCTCTCCCCCTACAACAACCATTCGACCCACCGAATCGTCCTCGAAGGTCCACCCGTCGAGCTCTCCGCAGATCTCGCGGTGCCGACCGGCATGGCCATACACGAACTCACCACAAACGCGGCGAAATACGGCGCGCTTTCGGTTCCGGATGGCCGCGTTCACGTGTCGTGGATTTTGATGGAGGACGGCGAGGACAAGAAGCTCTGTCTCGAATGGACCGAACGCGGCGGACCCGAGGTCGAGACCCCAAAGCGCAGGGGTTTCGGGTCCACGCTTCTTCAGCGGGTGCTCACGACCCAATGCAACGCAGAAGTGAATTTCGATTTTGCGCGCGAAGGCCTGCGCTTCCGCATGCAAGCCCCGTTGAGCAACGATCGCCTTGTGCCGAAATATTGATTCCGACCGGATTCACGGCGTCCGGGCGAGAAAGCACTCCCTTCAGAAGTGATCCGGTGAGGCCTGCGCTTCGTACTTGAACGCAGGCCCCCCGATGGGGTCGGTCAGGGGAGAGCGAGCGCGTGAAGAATTATCTGGTGGCCTACGGGGTGACGGCGGTCGTGTTTCTCGCCGTCGATGCAATCTGGTTGAGCACGATGACGGGGATGCTCTATCGCCCGATCATGGGGGATGCGCTGGCAGCCCAGCCCCGTTTCGTCCCGGCGACCGCGTTCTACCTGCTCTATGTTGTCGGCATCGTCTATTTCGCCATCGCACCGGCGTTGACGTCCGGCAACTGGTCCACCGCGGCGATCAACGGTGCGATCTTCGGCTTCATGGCCTATGCAACCTACGACCTTACCAATCAGGCTACGTTGAAGAACTGGACGACGCTCCTCACGCTTGCGGACCTCACCTGGGGCACGGTGTTGACGTGCGTTTCGGCGACGGTGGGCTATTTCCTGACGACATTGATTCTCCGCCAGTGAAAATGGCCGGTTGTCGGCCTGCGCCACCTACGCTCTGCGCGGCCCGGGAAAGAACGCATTGACCCGCGCCTTGTACGCCCGGAACGCATCCCCGCGCGATCGCTCCATATGCGCTTCGAGGTGAGGAATGCCCGATACGTGCACGAGCAGCCAGTACATCATGACCGGCGCCGCAAGCGCCAGCCACCCCCACGGATAGGCGAGGCTCACATCGATGGCGAAGAGCGGGTAGGCGCACCAGCCCAGCCATTCGAAAAAATAGTTGGGATGGCGCGAATACGCCCAAAGACCCGTCTCGCAGATGCGGCCTTTATTGGCTGCGTTCCGCTTGAACCGACGAAGCTGGGAGTCGGCGACCGCTTCCCCGATAATCGCGATCACAAGAACCACGATCGCAATCCCATCCCAGAAGCGCAGGCCCGGCACGGGGTTCTGCGCCGCCACGAAGACGGATATTGCGAGGATGATGGCCGCGACCGCCTGAATCTGGAGAAACCAGAAAAGCCGTTTGGGAAAGTCATCGCCCCATTCACGCTCGAGTTCGGCATAGCGCGGATCATCGCCACCGTTCCCTGTGCGCCGCGCGATAGAGATGCCCAGCCTCAGGCCCCACAGCAAGACAAGCGTGGCGACCGCGAGCTGCCGTGCGGTGAAGTGATCCGATGCCTGAACCGGCGCCAGAGCCAGGATGGATCCCGCAACACCGGCGGACAGTGACCAGATGGTGTCGATCCAACCGGATTGTCCCGTCCGGCGCTGGATCACCCAAGCGACCGCCATGGCGCCCGATACAGCCATGGCGACGACGAGCACGAGAATGGCGGTTTGCAAAGCCGTCACCGGCGAGTCCTCATGCGCCGGTCAACGGCTGGAGCAGCCGGCCGAGGAATCCGCCCAGGCGGAGCCGCCCCTCTACGGCTGCAAGGCAGATGCACTCACCGTCGGCGTCCACCACGGGCTGATGCTCGGTTTCGGCATCCGCCTCGACAAGGTCGCCGGGACGATAATGCCCCGTCTCGTCGGAGAAGGACCCTTTCAGCACGAGAGTGAATTCCGTCCCCGTATGGCCGTGATGAGGCATCTTCCGCCCGGCTCCGATCCGCAAGAGCTTGACATCCGCCCTCTCGTCGCCCGGCAATCCGACGCGGCTCCACCGGACTCCGGGTCCACCCCAGCGCCACCGTCCAATGTCGCACTGACGAAGCGCTCGTGGGAGCGACAGCCCCTCGATCGGTTCGAGCACCTGAACAGGGCGGCGTATCGCGGCGGTAGCGACTCCTGTGGGCATCTCGATGCGCGCAAAGGCCCGTGACAATGCATGGGGCTCCATGGCGACGGGTGGGAGATCCTCGAGGAAGGCGCCCCCGATCATTTCGAAATCCGACACGCGCTCCCTGCACGCGCCGCATGCCTCAAGATGCGCCGCGATGACGAGCGCCGGTCCTCGCTCGAGGGTCCCTGCCGCATAACGCGCGAGCGAGAAATCGGTCGGGTGATGATGAAAGATGCTCATGTCAGGTCGATCAGAAGGCTGCGCAGGCGCGTCATAGCCAGACGGATCCTTGATTTGACGGTACCCAGCGGCAGCCCGAGCTCTCGGGCGATGATCGCGTGGGGCTTTTCATGAAAGAACGACATTTCGACGATTTTCGCCTGCTCCTCCGAGAGCGCCTCGAGGGCCTCCCGGACGCGCGCCTCGCGTTCCTCGGCCATCAGCAGGCTGTCGCTTCGCTCGGGTGGCTCGGGCTCGTCGCTGGGATCGGGCTCGAGGTTTCGAGACTTCATTTCGCGACGTTGCTGATCAATCCGCAGATTGCGGGCGATGGTGAAGATCCAGACACTCGCTCCGGCACGCTCCGGGTCGTACGAGGACGCCTTTTGCCAGACGATGAACAACGTCTCCTGCGCGAGTTCCTCGGCGGCATTCGCCGCCGTGCCGAAGCGCATGAGGTAACTCTTAACCCGGGGCGCGAAATGGCTGAAGAGGGCCGCGAAAGCATCCCGATCTCGATCTGTCGCAATGGCGGCGATCAAGCGGCGGAATTCCCGGGCCTGCGCGTCATCCTGGGACGTCGCGCGCTTCATCGCTCCCAATCCCGGTGGGGGAAAGGATCCGACAAGGCGACCGGCTGAGGAAAATCCGCGGGCATTCATACTCCCTGTTACGAAGCGGTCGAGGTTTTGGATCATCCCTGGCGAACGGAGTGATCCAACGACCTGACGTACCCGTATTATGGTCAGGACACCAAACTGAAAGGAAGCCCGTTGAGTGTGACACAGCTCCCTCCGCGCTCCGGCCATTCCCCACAACCGCTGGAAATCGCGGTTGTGGGGTCCGGCATTTCGGGTCTATCGGCCGCTTGGCTGCTCAGCCAGCGCCATCGCGTGACCTTGTTCGAAGCCGAGCCGCGCCTTGGCGGGCATTCCCATACGGTGACGGTCCCCTACAAGGGCGGGCTCCTCCCGGTCGATACCGGCTTCATCGTCTACAACACGGCAAGCTACC
Organism: Microvirga sp. P4_A5; assembly: GCF_056402495.1. Taxonomy (NCBI): domain Bacteria; kingdom Pseudomonadati; phylum Pseudomonadota; class Alphaproteobacteria; order Hyphomicrobiales; family Methylobacteriaceae; genus Microvirga; species Microvirga sp. P4_A5. The sequence continues at coordinate 91,526 of NZ_JBFUHH010000004.1, forward strand.
CGAATCTGACGGCGCTGTTCGCCCATCTGGACGTCCCCACCCGGGCGACCGACATGTCGTTTGCCGTGTCACTCGATGGCGGCGCGCTTGAGTATAGCGGCACGAATCTCGCCGGGCTCTTCGCCCAGAAATCCAATCTCGCGCGGCCCCGCTTCTGGTCCATGCTGTCGGATCTCTACCGCTTCTACAAGAATGCACCGGGCGACATCGCGCAGCTCGATCTTACGACCCTTGGCGAATATCTCGACGCCAACAATTATGGTTCGGCCTTTCGGCAAGATCATCTTTTTCCCATGGCGGCAGCCATATGGTCGACGCCCGCCAATCGCGTGCAGGATTACCCCGCCGCGGCATTCATCCGATTTTGTGAGAATCACGGCCTCCTGAAATTGACCGGACGGCCGGTCTGGCGAACGGTGGAAGGCGGAAGCCGGGTTTATGTCGACCGGCTGCGGGATTCGATCTCCGACCGCGTCAGGTCGTCGGAACCGGTGCGAACGGTGAAACGCGATGCCAGAGGCGTCACCGTCGAGACCGCTCGCGGCGCGAGYGAGCGCTTCGACCACGTGGTCCTCGCCACCCATGCGGATCAGGCGCTGCGGCTTCTGGCCGAGCCGACCCGCCAGGAGCGCGAGATCCTCGGAGCCTTCCGCTACAGCTGCAACGAGACGATCCTGCACGGAGACGATCGACTCATGCCGCAACGCCGAGGCGTGTGGGCGAGCTGGAATTATCTCGCCGAGAGAGGCCGGGAGCGTGCCGACCCGTCGGTGACCTATTGGATGAACCTGCTGCAAGGGCAGCCACGGGATGTGCCGCTCTTCGTTTCACTCAACCCGGCCATCGCGCCGCGCGAGGCGCGGGTTTACTGGCGCGGGACCTACGAGCATCCTTTGTTCGATCAAGCGGCGATCCGCGCGCAGGATGACCTCTGGTCGCTGCAAGGCGAGCAGAAGACCTGGTTCTGCGGCGCGTATTTCGGTTCCGGCTTCCATGAAGACGGCCTGCAGGCGGGCCTCGCGGTCGCAGAAGAACTGGGCGGCGTCAGGCGGCCTTGGGAGGTCGCCGACGAATCGGCCCGGATCAGGATTGCACGGAAGCAACCGGCTGGTATGCGGATTGGAATGGCATCGTGACAATTTCGTCGGCCCTCTATGTCGGGACGGTTTTCCATCGGCGCTTCAAGCCGAAGGAGCACAAACTGCGGTACGGGGTCTATTGGCTCCTCATCGACCTCGACGAGCTGCCGACGCTTGCCCGCTCGCTTCGACTGCTCTCTCGCGACCGATTCAATCTGTTCAGTTTCCACGAGCGCGATTACGGCGCGCGCGACGGGACGCCTTTGCGCGAGCATGTGGAACGAGCGATGGCGGAAGCGGGCCTGACGCCCGACGGAGGCGCCATTCGTCTCCTCACCATGCCGCGTATTCTCGGATATGCCTTCAACCCCCTCAGCGTGTATTTCTGCTACGGCCAGGACAATGCGCTCCGGGCGACCCTCTACGAAGTGTCGAACACTTTCGGTCAGAGACACAGCTACCTTGTGCCGACGGAGGATCTGGAATCGGTGTCGCAATCGGCTCCGAAGCGATTCTATGTGTCGCCCTTCCTCGACATGGATCTCACCTATGCTTTCCGCGTCCGGCCGCCTGCGGACAGGGTGTCGGTTTCGATCCACTGCGATGACCTCTCCGGCACTGTGTTGGCGGCCGCACTCACAGGCCGCCGTCGTGCGATCAGCGACGCGGCGCTCGCGAGGGTCTTTCTCACCCACCCCCTGCTCACATTGAAGGTCATGGGGGGCATCCATTGGGAGGCGCTTCGGCTGTGGCTCAAAGGTGTCGGGCTTCGCAACCGTCCTCCGCCGCCGGAACGACCGATCACGATCGTGGCGCCGCATTCGCAAATCTAAGGAACATCACCATGCCTTCCCAGAGTTCGGGCGGAACCCTCGCGCAGCGCGTACCTCACAAACGCGGTCGGTTCGGCTTCGGTTTGGCCCCCGCGCTGCTGCGTAGACTGCTGTCCTGCATCGCCTTCGGCAGCCTCATCGTCGAGACGCCGACGGGCGAGCGCGTTCGGGCGGTCTCCCGCCACGAAGGCCCGGAAGCGACGCTCATCCTGCATCGATGGCGCGCTCTGCGCAGACTGGCGACGAAGGGCGATATCGGTTTCGCCGAAGGCTATATCGACGGCGATTGGTCGAGCCCCGACCTGACTGCGCTCATTCAACTTGCATCCGTCAACACGCCGGCGCTCAAGCGTTTGATGCGGGGATCCGCCATGCTGCGCGCGGTTCACCGCCTGTCGCATGTCTTGCGATCCAACACCCGCGGAGGAAGCCGTCGCAACATCGCGTTCCATTACGATCTCGGGAACGATTTCTATTCCCTCTGGCTCGACCGCAGCATGACATATTCGTCCGCGCTTTACGCACGCGACGGGCTGACGCTGGAGGCCGCTCAGGAAGAGAAGTTCAACCGGATCGTCTCGATGCTCGATATCCAGGACGGCGAGAGGGTTCTTGAGATCGGTTGCGGCTGGGGCGCGCTGGCGGCGAGGCTTGCGGGCATCGGGAAGACCGAGGTCGTCGCTCTCACCCTGTCGAAGGAACAGCGCGAATTTGCGGTCGCGGCGCATCGGCGCGATGGGGTTGCGAGCCTGATCGACGTGCGCCTTCAGGATTATCGCGACGTCCGGGGTGAGTTCGACCGCATCGTGTCGATTGAGATGCTCGAGGCGGTCGGCGAGCGGTTTTGGCCGGTTTATTTCGACACGGTGAGGGCTCGGTTGAAGAACGATGGCCGCGCGGTGCTCCAGGTCATCACGATCGATGAGGCCCGCTTCGAGGATTACCGGGAGGGTGCGGACTTCATCCAGCGTCATGTTTTTCCGGGCGGAATGCTGCCCTCCAAGACGGCGTTGCGCCGCGAGATCGAGAACGCCGGCCTGCAGCTGACAGCCGCGGAGACGTTCGGCCAGAGCTATGCGGAAACGCTCGCCGAATGGCGCATTCGTTTTCATCGATCGTGGCCCGATATCGAGAGAATCGGGTTCGGCGAACGCTTCCGTCGACTCTGGGACTATTACCTCTGTTACTGCGAGGCAGGTTTCAGGACCGGCGCAATCGACGTAGGGCTCTATTGCGTCACGCATGCCGAAAAGGATCCGGCCTCATGATGGATCGTCGCGCCTTTCTCCTTGGCGCGGGTGCGCTGACATTGACGTCGGGAGACGGGCTTGCGGCCTTGCCGGTGCCGGCTGGGGGCAGGCTCACCTTCAAGGTCGTGCGCAAGGGCGAAACGATCGGCTACCACCAGGTGACGTTCAGCAAGGCGGGCGATACGCTCGTAGTGCGCGTCTCCGTTGACCTGACGGTAAAACTCGGCCCCGTTCCACTTTACCGCTACTCGCATCGCGTAACGGAGACCTGGCGTGGCGACAATGTCGTGGCGCTCGATGCCGACACCAACGACAACGGCACCCGGCTTCGCGTGTCCGGCGAACGGAAAGGCGAAGGGCTCTCCATCGTCTCCACCAAATCCGGGTCCTACGAGGCGCCTTCCAACGCGCTTCCCGCGACCCATTGGAATCGGCGGATGCTGGACGGCCCCTTCATCAACACCCAGACGGGCGAATTGATGCGGCCCGCGGTTGCCTTCAAGGGTGCGGAGCGAATTGAGACTGCGTCGGGACAGGCGCTGACCGCCCGCCGTTTTGCCCTGACCGGACCTGTCCGACTCGACACATGGTATGACGACACGCCCACATGGCAGGCCCTGGTTTTTACCGCCGAAGACGGGTCGCAGATCGCGTATCAAAAAGCATGAGACCGCGTTCAGACAACGCGATGCGCGGCACCCACGTCGCCTCGCCGCGCGCGCGGACGCTGCCGCAACCCGGATGAGTCTCCCCCAACGACTCAACGGCTACATGGCAAGCGCAGACCCGCATGTTGCGGCGGCCAACAAGATCGCGCTGCTCGTCGCCGGGAACCAGCCTTTCTACCCGCTTTATCTGTTCGCGCTCGTCGGCCACGACGCCTGGCCCTCCCTGCTCACCTTTGTGTCCACTCCCTTCTTCATCGCCGTCCCCGCTCTGGCGCGGTGCAGTTCGCTCGGCGGACGGGTCATGCTGTTGCTCGCCGGGCTCGGCAACACCGTCCTGTGCGCCAGGATCTTCGGAACGGCGTCGGGGGTGGAGTGGTTTTATGTGCCCTGCGCCATCATCGCCCTCATGATATTTCGGCGCACCGAGGCATGGGCGCGGCTCTCGCTGACGATCCTGCCGGCGTTGCTTTTCGTCGGGCTGAGCGGCCGCTACGGCGCACCGCTTCAGGAATTCACTGGCGAACAATACAGCGCCATCGCACGGATCAACCTGTTCAGCGCCCTGGGGCTGACGGCGTTTCTGCTGCTGCTCATCATCCGGAAATCCCTGACCCGAGTATCCCGATCCTGAGCGGTTTGCCAGCAGGAGGGCGGCTCATGCCGCGCTCCGCGAGTAGACGCCCTAACGACACTCAACCGGCAAGTAGTGGCAAGCCCGGGTCTCGCGGATGATATATTGTTTCAATTCTTTCTTCGCCCCGCTGAATGCGGCGGCAGTTGGGGCAGGAACCATGACCGTCAAAATCGGGAAATTCATCTGGGATATTACCTACGCGTGCCCGCTGAGATGCAGGCATTGCTATTCGGAATCGGGCCGGCGGCCCGCCCGAACCCTGGACCGGGATAACGCCATGCGCGTGGTCGACTTCATTCTCGCGGCACGAGCCGAAAAGGTCTCGATCAGCGGCGGCGAACCGCTATCGGTCCGTTGGGCCGTCGAGGCGATGAAACGTCTGTGGGACGCGGGCGTCGCCGTGACGGTGTTCACGAGCGGCTGGTCCATGCAGGAGAAGACCGCCATTGCGCTTGCGGATGCGGCCTCGAGCGTGGCGTTGAGCATCGATGGCGCCGACGCCGCGATCCATGACGCCATCCGCGCGCGCGCCGGCGCATTCGAGCGCGGGATGAAAGCGCTCGATGTCCTGCACCGGGTGAGAGACGAGCGCCGGTCGGCCGGAGAGACATGCTTTACGTTCGGGATCGGCTACACGCTGACCCGCTCGGGCGCAAAGGAAGCGGATCTGGAGCGGTTTGTCGAGGCGACGATCAAACGATTCCCGAGGCTCGATTTCATCCGCTTCGGCGCTGTCATTCCATCGGGTCTGGCCGCCGAGCGGGCGTTCGAGGCAAGCGAGCTTCTCTCTCTCCAGGAACTGATCGATCTGATCGAAGTCGGGCGGCGCCTTGCTGCCCGCGCAGGCAACGCTCTCGACATTTCCACGACCGATGTCAGGTATTTCCTGCCTCGCCCCGGAGTGAGCGTGGTCGATCTGGACATTCTGCAGATCGAACCCGATGGAGCGCTCCGCGCTTATCCGATCTACGAAGCGAAGGTCGGAAACGTACTTCACGAGTCCCTCGACATTCTCTGGCCGCGCGTAAGGGCATGGCGTTCCGACCCTTTCGTCGCGAGGCACATGAAGACGGTCCAGTCCATGGCCGACTGGGCCAACACCACCCGGATACTCGACCGGCGCTATGGCTCCCCCGACGATCAAGAACGGATCGGGCGGCGCGGTCCGCTGGAACTGGCTCAAGCCTAGCGCGGACCATTCGCGCCGAAGCGGCCATGCGGCCTCCCATCCGTCAGGCGATACCGGGAGCGATACTTTTGTCGGCGGAACATTTAACCTGCACGCCTTCAAGGAGGTCGGCATGGCGCAGCGCGTTCTGATCACGGCGGGGGCTTCCGGCATCGGGCGGGAGATGGCACGGGCCTTCGTGGCCAATGGCGCCAAGGTGTTCGTCTGCGACATCGATAGGGCCGGCCTCGCCGAACTGGCACGCGAACTTCCAGGCCTCGTCACCGGTCTTTGCGATGTCTCCGAGCGCGAGCAGATCGAGCGCATGGTGACCGACGCGGCGCAGGCGTTGGGCGGCATCGACGTCCTGATCAACAATGCCGGCATCGCCGGTCCGACCGCGCCGGTTGCCGAGTTGGACCCCGAAGCTTGGGAGAAGGTCCTGCAGGTCAACCTGACCGGCACCTTCAATGTCACCCGTCTGGTCATTCCCCACCTCATTCGCGCGGGAGGAGGGGCCATCATCAACATGTCGTCGGCAGCGGGACGGTTCGGCTACCCGAACCGCGGCGCTTACGCGACGAGCAAATGGGGCCTGATTGGCTTCACCAAGACCTTGTCGATCGAGTTGGGCGACCACGGCATCAGGGTCAATGCCATCCTGCCGGGCCCAGTGGACGGACCCCGAATCCAGAAGGTGTTCGAAGGTCGCGCACAGGTGAGCGGACGAACGATCGAGGAGGTGACGCAGGAGTCGATGGCCAATCAGTCGATCAAAGCGCTGGTCGACCCCAGGGACATCGCGGCTCTGGCGTTTTTTCTCGCGTCGGACGCGGGCAAGTCGCTCTCAGGGCAACTCCTGCCGATCGACAACGACATGCAGCGGCTCTGAGGAGATCTCTTATGGCCCAGAGACTTCGCGCGGCCGGCGGAGTGGCGGGCGACCCGAAAGCCGGCTCGCTCACTTCGCCGCCGAAAGCTTGTCGAAGAATCTCGGCGTCGTCAGGGCCTCAAAGCGAGGACCGTGACCGTTCCCAGCTTGATCCGTCGCAAGCTCTCAGGCGTCCCGGGGCAGCGCGGTGTAGACCCTGATGATGAATTGGTGGAACTCAGCCATGTAGTTCTTCAGGAACTCGGCCGTGGACTCGTTGGTGATCTCGCCCTCATCGGTAATGAGACCGGGCGTGAACTGGATATAGGCCTCCGGGGCGTTCATCTGAGGCGAGTTGCAGAAACTGAGGACGCTGCGCAACTGCTGCTGCGCCACGGCGGTGCCGATGGCGCCCGGCGAAGTGCCGATCACGGCCGATGGCTTGCGCGTGAACGCATTTTTCCCGTAGGGCCTGCTGGCCCAGTCGATGGCATTCTTCAGCCCGCCGGGAATTGAACGGTTATATTCCGGGGTCACGAACAGAACCGCGTCCACGGCCTTGATGGCATCCTTGAAGGACGTGGCGACCGCCGGATAATCGGCATCGTAATCGTAGCTGTAGAGCGGCAGGTCCTTGATCGGAATCTCCGTGAATTCAAGGTGCTCCGGAGCCACCTTGGTCAGGGCCAGGGCGAGCTTCCGGTTGATCGATTCCCTGGCAATGCTGCCAATCAAGTAGCCGACTTTGAATGTGGTCATGAGAGCCTCCTGTGCGCGGGCTCGGTGGCGAAGTCGCAGGGTCAGATAGGATAGCGCATTTCAGGCGGATTGTTCCGCCAGGCACCCCTGAAACCTGACGCGCCGGACGCCCATCCGCTTCGCAGCGACCGTCGCCGCCTCGGCAACCTCGAAGTTTGATCAATCGGACGCTCGGCCGCCCTGGATTGTCACGTTCACGGATGCCAGGTGCCCCCAAGCTCAATCGAAAGGGACCCATTTTCCGCCAAAACCGACGTGGCGCCTGAGCGGATCAGCTTAGGTGACCGGCGGGCTACACGGCGCGATGCAGACACTTACAGACTGTCATGTGCGCACGTCGGATAGACGAAAAGCTGATTATTTCAGCGATCGTCATTGAGCGATAAGGGGGATGGCGGTGGAGGCAGTCTTCTGCGAACCTGTCTCGGTCACCTCGAGGAGAAACACGGAATTTACAGAGAAGTGCTCGTAAATGATGACTTTGGCGCTCCCCCTTGCGCCAATTCAGCTCCTTTTTTCAGGAGCTTCGGGCAGATTCCCTGTTCTCCGGAACAGGGAATCCATCCACTTAAACAGTGAAGTTGCGGGATGGGATCAGGGAGACTGTGCGCCGCAGCGAAGGCCTTGCCGACGTTCTGCGGGAGCAGCCGCGCAACGTTTCCATTAGCAGTCGCAGTCTATGAGTGCTAGGAAACGCGCTTAGGCGCCTCCGAGCGCCTCCCGTTCTTCAGTAAAACAGGATATCCGCCATGACGTTTCGTCCATTGCATGACCGTGTCGTCGTGCGTCGCATCGATGCCGAAGACAAGAGCAAAGGCGGGATCATCATCCCCGACACCGCCAAGGAGAAGCCGCAAGAGGGCGAAATCGTTGCCGCCGGTCCTGGCGCCCGCGATGAGAGCGGAACGCTTGTGGCTCTCGACGTCAAGACGGGCGATCGCGTCCTCTTCAGCAAGTGGTCAGGCACCGAAGTGAAGATCGATGGTCAGGACCTCCTGATCATGAAGGAATCCGACATCATGGGTGTGATCGAGAACGCTGTTTCAAAGGCGAAGGCGGCTTAAAGTCGGATCCCTTTCCGTTTTATTGATCATTGGAGATTTCAAATCATGGCTGCCAAAGACGTTAAATTTTCCTCAGACGCGCGTGACAAGATGATCCGCGGCGTCGACATCCTCGCCAACGCCGTGAAGGTCACGCTSGGYCCCAAGGGCCGKAACGTRGTSCTCGAYAAGKCCTAYGGCGCKCCGCGCATCACCAAGGACGGCGTSACCGTCGCCAAGGARATCGAGCTCGCCGACAAGTTCGAGAACATGGGCGCMCAGATGGTGCGCGAGGTCGCCTCGAAAGCCAGCGACGTCGCCGGCGACGGCACCACCACCGCGACGGTTCTCGCGCAGTCGATCGTSCGCGAGGGCGCCAAGGCGGTGGCGGCCGGCATGAACCCGATGGACCTCAAGCGCGGTGTCGATCTCGCGGTGGCTGAAGCGGTCAAGGACRTCCAGGCCCGCGCCAAGAAAGTCGCCTCATCGGAGGAGATCGCCCAGGTTGGCACGATTTCSGCCAACGGCGATGCGTCCATCGGCGAGATGATTGCAAAAGCYATGCAGCGCGTCGGCAATGAGGGCGTCATCACGGTMGAGGARGCCAAGACCGCCGAGACCGAACTCGACGTCGTCGAAGGCATGCAGTTCGACCGTGGCTACCTCTCGCCGTACTTCATCACCAACGCCGAGAAGATGGTGGCCGAGCTCGAGGATCCCTACATCCTCATCCACGAGAAGAAGCTCTCGACGCTGCAGAGCCTGCTGCCGATCCTCGAAGCCGTCGTGCAGACCGACAAGCCGCTCCTCATCATCGCCGAGGACATCGAGGGCGAGGCGCTCGCGACCCTCGTCGTCAACAAGCTCCGTGGCGGCCTGAAGATCGCCGCCGTCAAGGCTCCGGGCTTCGGCGACCGCCGCAAGGCCATGCTCGAGGACATCGCCGTTCTCACCGCCGGCCAGGTCATCTCGGAAGACCTCGGCATCAAGCTCGAGACCGTCACCCTCGACATGCTCGGCCGCGCCAAGCGCGTCCGCATCGAGAAGGAAAACACCACAATCATCGACGGCGCCGGTCAGAAGAAGGACATCGAAGCCCGCGTGGCGCAAATCAAGGCGCAGGTCGAGGAGACCACCTCGGACTACGACCGTGAGAAGCTGCAGGAGCGCCTCGCCAAGCTCGCAGGCGGCGTCGCGATCATCCGCGTCGGCGGTTCGACCGAGATCGAGGTCAAGGAGAAGAAGGATCGCGTCGACGATGCCATGCACGCCACCAAGGCGGCGGTCGAGGAAGGCATTGTCGCCGGCGGCGGCACCGCCCTGCTGCGCGCCAAGGCGGCCGTCGCCAAGCTCACGTCCGACAACGCCGACGTCCGCGCCGGCATCGCCATCGTGCTGCGCGCGCTTGAGGCCCCCATCCGGCAGATTGTCGAGAATGCCGGCGTCGAAGGCTCCATCGTGGTCGGCAAGATCCTCGCGAATGCGTCGGAAACGTACGGCTTCAACGCCCAGACCGAAGAGTTCGGCGACATGCTGAAAGCCGGCATCGTCGACCCGGCGAAGGTCGTTCGTTCGGCGCTTCAGGGTGCGGCGTCCGTTGCGGGCCTGCTGATCACCACCGAGGCCATGGTGGCCGAGGCACCGAGCAAGGAAGCGGCCCCCGCCATGCCAGGCGGTGGCGGCGGCATGGGTGGCATGGGCGGCATGGGCTTCTAACGTCCGAACTCATCCAAGCCACAAATTAAAACCAAGGCCCCGGAGCATTCCGGGGCTTTTTGTTGCGGCAGTCGTTTCGGGAGTCTTCCTCGACGTCGGACGGCGAACCGACAACAGGGGGAAGGGAGTTTCCTGCATGGCCGGTGGACAGGCTTTCACGACAATATGTCGACAGCCAGCGGGGATCGGTTCTAACGCGCAGCCGGTTTGCGCGGCCCCGACACGACACTTCGTCCCACTTGACGATGCTGGCGTCGCGGCACCCTCGGTGGCGCCGCGCATCACCGGTCTGATGCGGTCGAGGGGCCTATCGGAGGATCGCCGGCAAGCGGCGCTTCCACTTCTCGGCGCGCGACAGCGCAAGTGCAATCCTGTCGGTGCGGCACATCCGACGGATCGGAGAGGGCGTCATGGCAGGCTCTGCGCGATCTGATGGACCCGTGGCCTTTTCAGCCGGGCGATCGACGGGCGGCTGGGGCGCGGGAACGGCCTCGTCGATTGACGCGGAGGCAGCAACCGGCGGCAGGGGTTTGTCTGCATCGCGTCGCGCCCGTCGCGTGGTCGCCAGAGGAGCGTCGGGTACGGTGTCGGCTCGCGGCAGCGCCGGCAGGATCCGTCGGGGCGTCGGCGCGTCAGACGGAAGTCCGGCGGCGGCGGGGCTCTTGCTCACCTCACGCAACACCGGCGGGCTCTCGGCGGCTGCAACCGCCGTTTTCCAGTCGAAGGCACCGGATTTGCGGCGCCCTTTGATCTCGACGGTGAAGGCGCGGTTCTGGCGAGGCATGTGATTCCTTGGTGGTGCGACCGGGCCGATCATGGCCGGTCAAGTCGATGTCGGTTGAGCGGCCCGGACCAGCGTTTCCGAACTGAGAAGACAATCCGGGCCCACGGGCTCGGCAGGTTTGGGGGTGGCCTGATCGCCGCGGGCGGGGGAGGTGACGGTGCCCCAGCGACTCAAGCTGCGTGTAAGTAACTCCGATTGGTCCGCCGTCGCAAGGGCGCAGGATGGTCTCAACACCGGTGGGCTGACGGCCTCATGCACCCCGGCGCTTCGCGTCTCGTCGCTGGCGTTCCATTCCCTCCGCGCGATCCTCGACTGTCGCCGCACGACGATCCCCGGAGCAAGGCGGACCCGGTTGACGATCGCCGGTGACAGCAGCGCTCGCTGCAATCGCGCCGGCGCCATCTACTTGGGCTTCAGGAGCGCGCGCGCCCCCCGCAGCAACGCGTTCACGGCCTTCCGCTGCGACAGCGTCTCCCGCGTGAACAGGCCATGCTTGAGCGCGCTGCGATTGTTGATCGGCGCCCCCGACCCGGCCGCCCCGCCGTGCATCCGGCAGCGCCTCTTGCCGGAGACGGCGGGCGCCTGGCACGGCGCCCCGGATCGGGTTTTGGCGCCGCACCGGCGACTGTTCCGCATCGGGCCCGTGTTGCGCCGATGGCCACACATGAAATTGCCCTATTCCCGGTCCGGCGG